>NZ_JBEYZD010000027.1:0-100004 GCF_040645895.1 Streptomyces olindensis
GTGGGCTGCACGTCCCAGGAGGAGGCCCCGGCGTCCTCCGCGTCCCCGGCGTCCTCCGCGGGCTCCTCGTCGTCCTCGTCCGCCGCGTGCGCGGACCCTGTTCCGTTTCCCTCGCTACTCCGGCGGCGCCTCGGAGGGGCCGGGCTGCTCCGCCGCCCCCACCGCCGTCGCCCCGCGCGGCCGCACCGCGTGGCGCAGCGCGGACTCCCGCGAGTACGCCCGCAGATACCCGGCGACCGTGTTCGTCACGGCCACCAGCGGCACGGCGACCACCGCACCCCCGATCCCGGCCACCATCCCGCCGCAGGCCACCGCCAGCACCACCGCCAGCGGGTGCACCCGCACCGCCCGCCCGAGGATGAACGGCTGCAGGATGTGCCCCTCGATCTGCTGCACCGCCAGCACGACCACCAGCGTCATGACCGCCGTGAACACTCCCTGGGTGACGAGCGCGACGACCACCGCCAGCGCCCCGGACACCACCGCACCCACCAGTGGGATGAACGCGAACAGGAAGATGAACACGGCCAGCGGCACGGCCATCGGCACATCGAGGAAGTAGATGCCGAGGCCGATGAAGATCGCGTCGATCAGCGCCACGATCACCGTGCCCCGCACGTACGCCGTCAGCGTCCGCCACGCCGCGGGCCCGGCCCCGGCCACGCCCGGCCGCGCCGCCGCCGGGACCAGCTTCAGCGTCCACTGCCAGATCCGCTTGCCGTCGTAGAGCAGGAACAGCGTGCAGAAGACGGCCAGCAGGATCCCGGTCAGGGCCTCCACGACGACCGTCACGCCCTCCAGCCCCGCCGAGGTGATCTGGTCGGTGTTGGCGCCGACCGCCTCGCGCAGGTTCTTGGCGATCTCGTTGATCTGCTTGTCGGTGACGTGGAACGGGCTGTTCAGCAGCCAGTTCCGCAACTCGTCGATGCCGTCCTGGATCTGGCCCGAGAGGTCGTCGATGTTCTCCATGACCTGCCAGGTCACGAACCAGCCGATGAGGCCCATGACGACGAACCCGAGGATCGCCGTCAGTGCCGTGGCCGGCCCGCGTGGCACCCCGTGCCGCCGCAGCCGCGCGACCGTCGGCTGGAGCAGCGCCGTGATGAGCAGGGCGATGACGAAGGAGAGCACGACGAGCTGGACGGCGCTGATGACCCGCATCAGCACCCACAGGGTGCCCGCGAGGACCAGCAGCCGCCAGCCGGCCTCGGCGGCGACGCGCACGCCCCACGGCACGGCGAGCGCGGGATCGGGGCGGGCCGGGACGTCGGGCGCGTAGTCCGGGGGCGGTGGCACGTGCTCGTCGGACGGGGACCGGGACTCGATGTCGTCCCGCTCCCGTTCGGCCGCGGCACGGCGTTCGTTGTACCGCTCGCTCATCTCGGTCAGTCCGGCACCGAGCCGGCCGAGCCACCCTGGCACTCGCGACATGATCCGTCCTTTTCCCCCGTCTCCGCGCACCACTCCGCCCGAAGTCGTCCGCGTCCGACCGTACATGGCCGCGAGCCCCGCACCGTACGACGGTGCGGGGCTCGCGGGAAGGAGAGGATCGGCCCGGGGGCCGGTCGGCTCAGTACCAGTTGTTGGCCTGCCAGAACGACCAGGCGTCACAGGGGCTGCCGTAGCGGTCGTTCATGTAGTTCAGGCCCCACTTGATCTGGGTGGCCGGGTTGGTCCGCCAGTCGGCGCCGACGGACGACATCTTGGAGCCGGGCAGTGCCTGGAACATGCCGTAGGCCCCGGAGGAGGGGTTGACCGCCTTGTAGTTCCAGTCGGACTCGTGGTCCACGATGTTGCTGAAGCACTGGAACTGACCCGCCGGCACCATCTGCCGCGCCATCGCCTGGATCTGGGCGATGGTGTAGGAGGTCGCGACGGGGAAGTCGGAGATGTCCTTGGAACGGCTGGCCGCTTCCTTGGCCTCCGCGCGCTCCTTGGCTTCCTTGGCCGCCTTCTCGGCGGCTTCCTTCTTGGCGATGGCCGTCTCGGCGGCAGCCTTGCGGGCGGCCTCCTCGGCGTCCTTCTTCGCGCTCGCGTCCGCGGCGATGGCCTGTGCGTCGGCCTGCTGCGTCAGGGACGCGGTCTGCACCTGGGCCTGCTGGCCCGCGGGGATGTCCGCGAGCAGCGTGGCGCCGCTTGCCGTCGCTTCGGCGTCGTTGTTCTGCGCGGTGCTGCCCGAGGCAACGCCGACGACGCTTCCGACAGCGGTGACCGCCGTGGCCGAGGCCACTGCGAATCCCCGGACCGAGATCCGGCTCACACGGTTTCCTTCCAGCATCGCCCGCTTCGGTGACCCTCGCGGACGCAATCGTGCCCCTGGCACTGGCCTCCCCAACTGCGGGGTCACGGGAGGCGCGGGCCCGGTGGGCAACTCCCCGGGGGGAGTGCCGCGTGGTGCTCGGGCGGCATACGACGACGCTATGCAGTTGATGCTGTTGCTTTTGTGGTGCCGTACCGCTGGGGGTACAGGTGTGTCGTATGCGGGGCCTGACAGGAGTGAGACTCTGCCGTAACCCGATGGGGCAAGGCAATTCCGAGTTGCGTGTGAAAGCTCACATCCCGTTTGACGCTGGAGATTCACAGAAACACCCACACGCGAAGACGCCGCCCGGCTAGGCTCTTCGCCTTTCCGGACGGCGCCAACTCGTGCGTAACCACCCCTCCTTGGGGTGGGTCGGTCAGATCTGCCCGTCTTCGAGCATTTCGGTCACAAGGGCGGCGATCTGGGACCTCTCGGACCGCGTCAGGGTCACGTGCGCGAAGAGCGGATGCCCCTTCAGCTTCTCCACGACGGCGACGACACCGTCGTAGCGGCCGACCCTGAGGTTGTCCCGCTGGGCCACGTCATGGGTGAGAACCACCCGTGAATTGGCCCCGATCCGGGACAGAACGGTGAGAAGCACATTCCGTTCCAGCGACTGCGCCTCGTCGACGATCACGAACGCGTCGTGCAGCGAGCGGCCGCGGATGTGCGTGAGCGGCAGCACCTCCAGCATCCCGCGCGCGGTGACCTCCTCGATGACCTCCCGGCTGGTGACCGCCGACAGCGTGTCGAACACCGCCTGCGCCCAGGGGCTCATCTTCTCCGCCTCGGTACCGGGCAGATAGCCGAGCTCCTGCCCGCCCACCGCGTACAGCGGACGGAAGACCATCACCTTCTGGTGCTGACGGCGCTCCAGCACCGCCTCCAGACCGGCACACAGCGCCAGCGCCGACTTGCCGGTGCCGGCCCGGCCGCCCATCGACACGATCCCGACGTCCGGGTCGAGCAGCAGGTCGAGCGCGATCCGCTGCTCGGCGCTGCGGCCCTTGATGCCGAACGCCTCCCGATCCCCGCGCACCACCCGGATGTTGCCCTCGGGCGTGACCCGCCCGAGCGCCTTGCCGCGCTCCGACTGGATCATCAGACCCGTGTGCACCGGCAGGTCGGCGGCCTCGGGGACGTGGACCTGCCCCTCCTCGAAGAGGATGTCCACCTGCTCGCCGGACAGGGTCAGTTCGGACATTCCGGTCCAGCCGGAGGAGTCCGTGATGGCGAGCTCCGCGCGGTACTCCTCGGCGAGGAGTCCGACGGAGGACGCCTTGATCCTGAGCGGGAGGTCCTTCGACACGACGGTGACGTCGAACCCCTCGGCCTGCAGATTGCGGGCGACCGCGAGGATGCGGGAGTCGTTGTCCCCCAGGCGGTAGCCGCTGGGCAGCACGCTGGGGTCCGAGTGATTGAGCTCGACACGGACGGTTCCGCCGAGGTCCCCGGTCGGGATGGGGGCATCGAGGCGGCCGTACCGCACCCGGTAGTCGTCGAGCAGACGCAGGGCCTGCCGGGCGAAGTAGCCGAGTTCGGGATGGTTCCGCTTGGCCTCCAGTTCCGTCACCACGACGATGGGGAGCACGACCTCGTGCTCGTCGAAGCGGTTCAGGGCGTTCGGGTCGGCCAGCAGGACGCTGGTGTCGAGAACATAGGTGCGCCGGTCGGGCTTGTGGCGCTTTGTGCTGGTCACCACGGAAGGACGTACCCCCTCGGATGAGGTCGGGGAGCGACGGAGTGGAAGCTGGGCCGGGAGGGGTGGGAAAAATCCCGACCGGTCGTCGGCCGCCCTGCGCGGGCCGAGAACCGGCCCTCCGCCTCTTCGTCCGTGCTGTGACCGCACGATCGGGCTGGTGCAAAGGGCCTCCCGGGCGGACGGCCCCGTGCCGTCCGCTGAGATCCGACACCCGTGGTTCGGGCGTCGACCTGACTGGCTTATGCCCTCGAACGAGCGTCGCCATGCCACGGCATATGACGGCGGGTCGGTGAACTCCGTGTTACACGCGTCTTCGAAGGGGTACCGGGAGGGGTTGCGACCTGCGGCGTCGTGCGTCCGCGAGGCCCCGCGACGGGTGCGTCAGCCGCCGTAGCGCCGGTGGCGGGCCGCGTAGTCGCGCATGGCGCGCAGGAAGTCCACCTTGCGGAAGGCCGGCCAGAACACGTCGCAGAAGTAGTACTCGGAGTGCGCGGTCTGCCAGAGCATGAATCCGGACAGCCGCTGCTCGCCGCTGGTGCGGATCACCAGGTCGGGGTCGGGCTGGTCGCTCGTGTAGAGGTGACGCCCGATCATGTCGATGTCGACGGCCTCGGCGAGCTCCTCCAGCGAGGTGCCCTTGTCCTGCGCGTCGAGCAGCATGGACCGTACGGCGTCGGCGATCTCCTGGCGGCCGCCGTAGCCGATGGCGACGTTGACCAGTATCCCGTCGACGTGCGCGGTGGTCTCCTCGGCCTCCTTGAGGACCGTCTGCATCCCGGACGGCAGCAGGTCGGGCGTGCCGACGTGGTGCACGCGCCAGCGGCCGTCGGCGGCCAGGGTGCGCACGACGTCCTCGATGATGCCGAGCAGCGGGACGAGCTCTTCCTGCGGCCGGTCGAAGTTGTCCGTGGACAGCAGCCAGAGGGTGACGACCTCGACGTCGGTCTCGGTGCACCAGCCGAGAAACTCCTCGATCTTCCCGGCCCCGGCCCGGTGGCCGTCGACGGTGCTGGATCCGGCCGCCTTCGCCCAGCGCCGGTTGCCGTCCATGATGACGCCGATGTGCTTGGGCACCTGAGCGTGGTCCAGGTGGCCTTCCACCCGGCGTGCGTACAGCCTGACCAGCAGGCCGCGCAGCTTGTCGCGCAGGTTCACGAGATTGTCAGCCCCTCCGTACGGATCGGACAGGCCGCGGCATGCGGCCCGGTCGTGGCCGCGGGCGGTCCCTGCCCGTTGGAAGTCCCCGGGGGCGAAGCCTACCCCCGTCGGCGCCCCGGGCCGTTAACGGGTGCGGAACGAAAGGTTCCGGCCGAGGCGCGATGCGCCCCCGGCGCACAAAAGAAACGGGCCGGTCCGTGGGGGGGAGACGGACCGGCCCGAGGGGGGGTTTCCACCATAACCCTTCGTGAGTGATGCTGCGTGCATCGGCGTGCCACAACTACTCTCCGGAGCCGTCCGGCGACGCCGCGGTGGCCGCGGAAGCCGGCGTTCCCGGCTCGTCTCTGGCCGAAAAGAGGCCGCTGCGCAGGGGAATCGTGGGCCCTGGGGCAGGATCGCGAGGATTTGCCGCATCTTGGGGTCCGCTCGGCGACTTGTCCCGACGTCCCTCCGACGGGTGACCCCGGCCGCGAACACCCGCTTGACCCCGGCGGCCGCTCAACGCAGGCCCCGCCCCGGCCCGACCCGGAGGCCCCGGCACCGCGCAGCCCCCTCCACTGCGCGGTACGGCCCGCGCAGCTTTGCTTGCGCGAATTACCTTGGTCTGAACTTACGTGAGCGGCGGCGAGGAGGCGAGCCGCCGGCGATAACGATGTGAAAAAGCTCGTCGGAAGATGCGCAAGGTGAGGGGGTGAAACGGGTGAGTCGCGGCCTCACGACAGATCAGGCTGGAAGAGGACAGAATCTGTCCTCTTCGAGGTCTAGCGTCGCCCTATGACGACCGCGAGGATCACATGGGACGCCGCGAGCGCGCGGCGGATGGAGCGGCAGTTCCTGGCCAGACCGGCCGACGGCGGCACATCGGCCGCCGACGTCGTCGCCGAGGTGGTCGGCGCGATGGCGGGCGCGCACGCGCAGGTGCCGTCCGCGGCCGAGGTGTCGGTCGGGATGCGGGCGAGCGGGGTGACGCGGGCGGACGTACGGGCCGCGCTCTGGGAGGAGCGGTCCCTGGTCAAGACGTACGGCCCGCGCGGCACGGTCCATCTCCTCCCGGCGCGGGAACTCCCCCTCTGGTCGGCCGCGTTGAGCGCGGTTCCGGTCGGGCCGAGTCCGTTCCCGCCCGAGGTGCGGCTCACCGACGAGCAGGCCGAGCAGGTCGTGGCGGCGATCGGGGACGCGCTCGACGGCAGGTGCCTGACCGTCGACGAGCTGACCGAGGAGGTCGTGGCCCGCACGGGCCCGTGGGCCGGGGACCGGGTGATGCCGGCGTTCCAGGACCTGTGGCCGCGCTGGCGGCAGGTGCTGCACCGGGCGGGCTGGGCCGGGACGCTGTGCTTCGGCCCGAACCGTGGACGCAGGACGACGTACACGCGGCCGCCGTACGCCGGAGGGCGGACGGACGCCGGGCGGCGGACGGACGCCGGGCGGCGGACGGACGCCGCGGAGGTGTTCCGGCACTTCGTCGGCCGCTATCTGCACGCCTACGGTCCGGCCACCCCGCAGCACTTCGCGAGGTGGCTGGGGGCACCGCCCGGCTGGGCCGCCGACCTGTTCCGTGAGCTGGCCGCCGGGGGCGCTGTCGAAGCGGTCGACTTCGAGGGGACGCCGGCGTGGGTGGCGGCGGGTGACACCGAGTTCCCCGAAGGGCCCGCGCGGGGCGTGCGGCTGCTGCCGTACTTCGACGCGTACGTCGTCGCCGCGCAGCCCCGCGAGCGGCTGTTCCCCGGCAGGGCGTACCAGCGGGCCCTCGCGGGCGGCCAGGCGGGCAACCATCCCGTGCTGCTGGTGGACGGGGTGGTGGCCGGGGTGTGGCACCAGCGGCGCCGGGGCCGTCGTACGACCGTCACGGTCGAACCGCTCGACCGGCTGACGGCACGGCAGGAGAGGGAGCTGGCCGGGCAGGTGGAGCGGGTGGGGGAAGTGCTGGAGGCTACGGCGGAACTGGTGGTGGGAGAGGTGACGGTGGGGCCGCACGCGTGATGCGCGGGCCGCCCGGTGTCTACGGCTTGCGTGCCTCGAAGAGGTGGCGGGTGCTGTGGGCGACGAAGGGTCCTTCCGCCCGGATCAGCTCGTGCAGCGCGCGGAGTTGCGGCTCGTACGCCTCGACGGTGAAGCCGGGGACCATCCACACCACCTTGCGCAGGAAGTGCACGACCGCCCCGATGTCGTGGAACTCCATGCGCAGCCGCTCCGCCCGCAGATCGACGACGTCCAGCCCGGCGGCCTCGGCGTCGGCGCGCTCACGCTCGGGACGGCGGGCGCCGCGCACCTCGTCCGGCTGGGGCCCGAGGAAGTGCTCGACGAGTTCGAAGACGCTGCTCGGGCCGACGTGCTGGGCGAAGTACGTTCCTCCGCTCCGCAGGACGCGGGCGATCTCGGGCCAGTGCGGTCGCACGGGGTGGCGGCTGACGACCAGGTCGAAGGCGCCGTCGGCGAAGGGCAGCGGATCGTCCTCCGGGACGGCGACGACGGCGACTCCGCGCGGACGGAGCAGCGCGGTCGCCTTGGCGACGTTCGGCGGCCAGCCCTCGGTGGCGACGGTCAGCGGGGGCCGCTGCGGGGCCCTGACGAGGGCGAAGTCCAGCACCTCGCCACCCCCGGTCTGGACGTCGAGCACGGCGCCCGCCCGGCCCAGCCGCTCGGCCATCGACACGGCGTACCCCCAGGAGGGCCGGGCTTCGGTCGCCCGTCCTTCGAACCAGGAGAAGTCCCAGCCTTCCGTGGGCGCGGAGGCACCTTCACCGACGAGGTCTTCGAAGGTGCGGTGGTGGGGGTGCGGGTTCTGCTGCTCCTGCATGGGAACGGCACTTCTCCTTGTCGGTCGGACGGACGGTCGGTCAGGCGGTCGGACGGACGGCATCTTGTCGGTGGTCGGGGGTGGTCGTCGGGGGGGGATGGCCGCCGGTCAGAGGTGCGGCAGGAGGGCCGCGTAGGCCGCGTGGACGGTGGGGGCGTCGAGGAGGTCGGGGCCGGGCGCGGCGGGGGCGGCGGCACGGGCCATCGTCCAGCTGTCCATCAGGAGCCGGCTGAAGGCGGCGAGCGGTCCTCCGACGGGCCCCTCCCGGCGGGCCCACCGCTCGGCGACGAGCCCGCCCACCCCCGGCACGTTCTCGACGCCGCGCCACATCGGATCAGCCGCGGCGTAGACCACCTGCCGGACGTGGCTGTGCATCAGCGCGCCGCTGCACAGCAGGCAGGGTTCGAGGGTCGTGTACAGCCGTAGGCCGTCGTCGGCGCGGGCGCCGGTCGGCAGCTGGGCGAGCGCGTTGACCTCGGCGTGCGCGATGGCCGTACCGGCGAGTTGCCCCGGCGGGGCCGTGGTCTCCTCGCTCCGGTTGCGCCCGGTGGCGACGACGCGCCCGTCGGCATCGACGAGGACCGCGCCGACCGGCCGGCTGCCGGCCCGCAGGGCCTCCCAGGCGAGCTCGAAGGGCAGCTGCCAGGGCTGGGGCAGCGCGCTGGGATGTCCCGTCACAGCGCCCCGCTCTCCGGCGTCCCGATCTCCGGCGACCGGCTCTCCGGCGGCCGGCTCCGGCGGTCAGTCGAGGACGAGCAGGACATGGTCGTCCTCGCCGTGCCGGACGGTGCCGGTGCGGCGGAAGCCGTGCTTCTCGACGAGACGGATGGAGCCGGTGTTCCCGCTGAAGGGATCGGCGTACAGGGGCCGGTTCTCCTCCTTCTCCAGGAAGAGGCCCAGGGCCCTGCTCCCGATGCCGCGTCCCCAGTACGGGCGTCCCAGCCAGTAGCCGATGAAGCGGCGGTCCCCGTCCCACCAGGCGACGATGCTGCCCGCGACGGCGCCGTCCACGGTGACGGTCTGCACGAAGCAGGTGTCGTCGACGAGGATTCTGGTCTTCCAGTGCCGCAGGAACGCCTCACGCGGCCGGGGAGTGAACCTCGACCGGCGCACGGCTTCCGGCTCGTGCTCGTAGGCCAGGAAGAACTCCAGGTCGGCTTCCACCACGTCGCGCAGCCGGACGTCCACGTCGTCATCGCTCATGCCCGGAGTGTGGCAGCAGCCACTGACAACCGGCCTTCTCCCAGCACCCCTCAGGGAACAACCAGCACCCCTCAGGGAACAAGCGGACGCACTTCCTCCGCCACGAACCGTACGAACCCCTCCGGGTCGGGCTCGTCACCGGTGGGCTGGAGCACCACGCTGTCGGCCCCGGCCTCGGCCAGCCTCTCCACGGCCTCGGCGACGGCCCTCGCGTCCCCGGCGACACCGAGGTCCGGAACGGACTCCAGCCCCTCGGCGACCAGCTCGGCACGCAGCCGGGCGTCCGCGTCGGCCCCGGTGGCGGCGAGGAGGTAGACGACGACCTGGTGCGGCCCGTCCCCCCGCCCGGCGGCCTCCCGGCCCTCCTGGACGAGCCGGAGCGCCTCCCGCACGCCCTCCGCGTTGGTCCCGGCGGTGAGGATGGTCCCGTCGGCGGCCTCTCCGGTGAGCCGCAGCGAACGCGGCCCGGTGGCCCCGGTCAGCACGCCGCTCCCGCCGCCCTCCGGCGGCCAGTCGAGCCCGACGTCGTCGAGCCTGACGTACCGCCCGTCGGTCGTCACCCGCTCCCCGCCCAGCAGGGCGCGCAGCGCGACGAGATGCTCCCGCAACAAGGTCACCGGCGACTCGACACGGGCACCGACCTGCCCCATCCAGTCCTGCACTCCATGCCCCACGCCGACGATCGCCCGCCCCGGGAACATCCGGTGCAGCGAGGCGATCTCCATGGCGGTGATGGCGACGTTCCGCAACGGCACGGGCAACAGCCCGACCCCGACCCGCACCCGCTCGGTCCACGCGAGCGCGGCGGCGGCGGTGGAGACGCCGCCCTCGCGGAAACAGTCTCCCCAGAGCCAGAGCTCCTCGAGGCCGGTCTCGTCGGCGAGTCGGGCCACAGAGTGGAGGCGTTCGGGGGCGAGTTGGGGACGGAAGACAGCGCCGAGTCCGGTCATCCACCCTTCCTAACCGGAGGGGGAACAGACGGGCAAGCCAATTCTGTGCGCGCGGGGAACACTTCGGCTTCGCTGCCGGACAAACACCGTTTGTACGAGCCTGTAACTTCTGCGGAAAAGGAGCCTGTCTGCGGACAGACGGCCCCACGCACTACCAAGAGGAAGTGGTTCATGAGTTCTCAGGTGAAGTCATTCGGTTTCGGAATGCCATGGGAGTCGTTGTACGGCTACAGCCAGGCCACCCAGGTCGGTGACACGGTCTACGTGTCAGGGCAGCTGTCCCATGACGGCCACGGCAACTTCGTGGGTGCGGGCGACTTCGAACTGCAGGTCCGAACCACGCTGGAGAATCTGGACCTGGTGCTGAGGCAGTTCGGGGCCGAGCGTAGCCAGATAATGGAGACCACGGTGCTGGTGAGAAACCTGCGGGAGAACTTCGACACGACAGCACGCCTCCACGCCGAATACTTCGGAGAGCACCGGCCCGCGAGCACGGTCATGGGAATCTCCGACTTGGCACTGCCGGACCAACTCGTCGAGATCGGAGCGCTCGTACGTCTCGACGCGAAGCCGTAGGCAGGAGACTCGGCGTGTGGCCAGGGGCCTAGGGTTCGGGCAATCGGCGGCACGGCGGTAAGGGGTCCGGATGGGGCGGCAGTGGCGGGACGGGCGTGGGGAGTTGGTCGTGCGCGGGAGCGACGGGGCGCCGGGCGTGCGCGTGCCGTTGGAGATCGCCGCCTCCTACCGGGCCCGTACGAAAGGGCTGTTGGGCCGGGACTCCGTCGAGGGGGCGATTCTGCTGTCCCCGGCCAACAGCGTGCACACCTTTCGTATGCGGATGCCGATCGACGTCGCCTATCTCGACCGCCACCTGCGTGTCATCGCCGTGCGCACCATGGTGCCGGGACGGTTGGGAATGCCTCGGCTGCGGGCTCGGCACGTGGTGGAGGCGCGGGCCGGGGCGATGGGTGAGTGGGGGGTGCGGGAAGGGGCGCGGGTGGAGGTCGTCGTCGCCGCGGGTGGAGGGTAGGCGGGCAGGCATCCCGGGATGCGCGATCACCGGGGGCTGGCCAGGGGAGCACCGAGTCGCTGCAGGGGGAGGCGTCATACCGTCCACTGCCGCGCGACCTCCCTCGCCGTGGTCGGCAGGCTCGGGTCGGAGGCAAGTCGCAGCAGGGCCTCACGGCTGTCCGGCACGTCATCTGTGCGGTGGAGGAACCAGATGGCCTCCTCGACCGCGCTACCGCGCCGGACAGACCGCTCCGCGAGTGCGGCCGCCCAGACGGCCGGCGTCGACAGAGCTTCCGGTTCCTTGTGGCCGTCCACCCCTTCCACATGTGGGAGATCCGCGAGCCAGCGGAAGACGGCGGCGGTGACCCGGTCCGCGATCCTCGCGCACCAAACCCCGGCGAAGGACTCGGCGTCCGTGCCGCGCAGGTCGAACCCCAGCGACTCGCACTCGTGCCACGCCTCGTTCATCCGCTCGCGAGTGACCAGCCGTGGGTACGGCATCAGGGCACGCACGACCTCGGCCATGGCGTCCCAGTCCACTGGTGCGCCGCCGTACGACCGCCCGACGCCCGGCGCGCGTTCGACAGCCAGAGAAGCCTCCAGTGCCGAACGCGCCCGGGTAAGGCTCTTGCCGTCCGGCGCGGTCGCTCCCCAGGCGAAGTCGTTCCGCCAGGAATGGGGAAGGTTCCGCAGCCCGTCGGGGAGCAGAGGCCTCTCGTCCCGGGGAACTTCGCGGACCCGAGTCTCGTACAGCGAACGGCGCAGCCTGAGAAGCCGGGAACGCACAAACGGCCGGAGATCCTGGACCTCGGCGTCGCGTACGAGATCCAGCAAAGCGTCTTCGCCCCGTGGACGGCCGAGCGAAACCAGCACGCGCACCGCCGCCTCCGCCGCCAGGCCCACCCGCGTGAACCCACGCGCGAGCAGCGCGATGTCTTGCATCTCCGGATCGCTCAGCGATCCGGAAACGGTCGCACGCTCGATGAAGGCGAAGGCGTCGTGCGCCAGCGCCTGCCGCACGGAGGCGGCCCATTCCGCCGCCACGGTGTCGATCTGCTGCTCTGTCGGTGGCGCGGACACCGTGGGGATCCTCATGTCGGCCCACACACCGACCACCTGCGCCACTCTTTGCCGGGTGACGTGGGACGTGGTCGGCATGATCCGGGTCAGCCAGGCGTCTGCCTCGTCCAGCGTGTGATCATCGCGGTCGTCATAGAAGTCCCGCAGTTCCTCGTCCCAGTCGTGCACGCTCTGCCGTCGCTCGGGCAGGCAGACACGCAGCACATGCCGAGCCTGCTCGCGTCTCTCCTCCGTGGGCGCGAGTTCCTCCAGGGTCTGCGATCTGCGGTATGTCAGGTCGTTCCAAGGCGGTGGCAGCTGCCGCATGGCAGCGGGCAGCAGGTAGACGTCCACCAGTCGTTCTCCGTTCGCGCCCGACGGAATCCCGATGCGTCAGCTTCACGAGACGCCCAGGTAATCCATCGCATCCTGCGGGGTCTTCATCCTGGACCAATCCATGGAGCCTGCCTGCTTCCGGGCCTGGATCTCCGCCTCCATCCGCTTCAGCCGGCTCGGGGATATGTCCGTGCCGGCGATACGTACCGGCACCCCGTTCTTCGCCATCGTTCCGGCCGGTGTGCCTTGAGGCTTGTACTTGACACCGTCCCGTTTTCCGCTCTTGTATCCGCTGAAGATGTTGGTCCATTTCTCGGTGGTCTCGATCTCGACGCGGGTCGCCCTTCCCGCGCCGACCTTGCCCTGCCACTCGGCCAGGTCCTCGATCTGGCGTTCGAAGTCGGCCTTGATGGTGGCGTTCCCCGTGTTCTTGACCTCCACGGCGTGGACCTTGCCGTCCGTGCCCTTGTAGAGGACGTCGGCGTCGTTGATCTCGGAGATGTTCACCGATTCGCCGTTGCCGAGATCGATGTCCTCCTTGCCGAAGTCCCTACCGACAGCGGTGTGCACCGCCGTGCCGGGGGCCGCCTCGTTGTCGGCGGCTCGCTGGACCGCGTTCAGCTCAGCCCGTGCCTGGCTGAGTTCGTCAATGTTCTTGGCGTTCGTGACCTTGCTGGTCAGCGACGAACGTGCCTCTTTGGAAACGTTCTTCGTGCCGGCCAGTTTCGCGATGTCGTCCAGCGCCCTGGCCACATCCGCCTTGCCGATCTCCTTCTTGTCCGGGTCCGGGTCGTCCTGCGCCCGCTGAACGAACTCGTCGATCTTCCTCGGCGCGTGCTGGACGCCTTCGTCCTCGAGTGCCTTCTTGGCGGCATCCTGACGATCCGCCAGCTCGGCTCCGTCGGCGATCCGGTCGGCCTCGTCGGCTTGCTCGCGAGCGTCCCGAGCCTGCTGCTCTACTTCGTCGTCGCAGCCTCCCTCAGCGAGGATGACGTACGGGGATCCGCCAGCCGCGATGACCGTCGTACCGGTACCGGGAGAGCCGGTGAGGCCGGGGCCATACGGGACAGTGGGGCGGGGGGCGGAGAGAGTGCAGCCGGACGCCCTGGCCTTCTTCCGGGCGTCGTCGGCGGCCTCGTCCGCGTCGTCCGCCGCCCTGCGTGCGGCGTCGGCGTCGCCCGTCTTCGCTGCCTCGCGCGCCTTCTCGGCCGCTTCAGCCGCCTTGTCGAGGGATGCGCCGACCTCGGCCAGATCCTTGAACTTGGTGAACTTGGTGATGGTCTTCGGACTGAACACGCCGACGACACCGACGAGGGTGTTGCCGATGGAGGCGCCGTAGTTGCCCTTCTCCCAGTTCTCCTTGTCGACGAGCGTGTCGCTCGCCAGATCGGACACGAAGTCCTCGGGCGAGTTGATCCAGCCCCACACGGAGGAGACGTGGTTTCCCTTGTCCCACTCCTTGCCCAGTTCGCCGGCCTTGTCGCCCCACCAGCCGGTCGTGTAGCCCTTCAGGCCGTTCCAGCTGTCCTTGATCGAGCCGACCGGGTCGTCGACGACGTCCATCGTGCCGGCCAGGAAGCTCTTGGTCGGCGCCACGAAGAAGCCACGGACATGGTCCATGAACGTCTCGTCGTGGCGCTCCTGGTCATGTACGTCGTCCCAGAGCGACCTCTGGTCGAAGGGGCCCGGAGCGAGCGGTACGGTGTCGTTCGCCCCCGCGCCGTCATAGGTGATGATCTGGGCCGAAGCGGATCTGCCGCCGCCGTCGGTACCACCCGAACCGCCCCGGGTGTCTGCTCCGCCATCGCCGTCCGCGCCTTCCCGGCCGCGGGAATCGGCGCCCGGGCTCGTACCGGTACCGTCGTCCACCCCGCCGGGGCCGGTGCCGGTGCCGTCCGCGGTGTCGGTGTCCGAACCGCCGCCCTGCCGGTCGCCGCCGTCTGCCGCACCGGTCTCCGTACCGTCGCCCTGCGACGCGGGGCAGGCCATGCCCGTCACCGAGCAGACCGCCGACTGAACGCCGTCGGAGATACGCCCGCCGAGCCCGCCCACCGACAGCGCGACGATGATGGCGGCGACCACCGCGACGAGCCCCGCGTACTCCACCGCGGTCTGGCCCTCGTCCCGCTGCCAGCGGATCATCCTCGCCAGACTGAACTCCCGGCGCTGCTCCCGCTCCTCGGGCGGGAGCGCGAACCACTCCCGCGACCTGGTCCGGCACAACAGTACGATCACCGCCACCGGCATCGCCGCCTGCGTGATTCCCCGCGGATCACCGTGCGACAGCGTGCCCAACGACAGCCACACGATCCACGCCTGTACGGCGATCAGTGCGCGGCTCGTCCACACCCCGCCCCGCCACAGGTGCCGGGCCAGGCAGACTCCGGCCGCGCCGGGCAGCGAGTCGTACACCAGGATCCCGAAGATCTCGCCGGAGTAGTACGACACCACCGACAGCACGGTGACCGCGTACAGCGCCGTCAGCGCGAACTGCACCCACAGCAGCGCCTGCGCCCAGCCCAGTTCCCTCGGAAACGGCGAACGCCGGTCCCAGGACGGACTGTTGTGTGCACCCCACGTTCCACTCGGGGGTATGTGGTCACCGGCAGGGGACATGCTTGACCTCGGCTCGTAAGCAGCAGTTCAAGGCGGACACCAGGCCGAGGCTAAGAAAAGACGATCAGGCACGCATGGGCCCGTGGCCCCAACCCTGGGCCCACGTGAAGCGCAGGGGGGGCACGGTCACGGCGGGGCCCGTCCTCGCCGACGGTGGCGCGAGACGGGCCTCAGGTGGGTCGGTGGTGACTCAACTCTCCGAGCGGGGGAAGGAGACCTCGACCCGGCGGTTCTTCTTGCGGCCGGACTCCGTGGAGTTGTCGGAGATCGGGTACTGCTCGCCGTAGCCGCGTACCTCGTAGGTGACGTTGGAGTCGTTCAGTTCCTGGTCCAGGATGTTCTGGACGGCGTCGGCGCGTTTCTTGGACAGGACGTCGCCGTGGGCGGAGGAGCCGAGGTTGTCCGTGAAGCCGAAGACGCGGATCTTCGTCGCGTTCTGCGTCTTGATCTCCTCGGCGATCGCGGAGATACGGGCTTTCGCCTCTGCGCTGAGTTTCGCGCTGTCCTTGCCGAAGAGGACCTCGGCCTGGAGGGCGAACTTGACGTCGGCGTTGGTGTCTTCGCGGCGTTCGTCACCGCTTTGGTCTTCGACGACCTGTTTGATGTCGAGGACTTTGGGGGTGGCGAGGGTGGCGCCGTCCGGGATCTTCAGGTCAGGGTCGTTCGGGTCGAGTTCGACGGGTGCGGTGGCGGTCGCCTCGGTCCCTGGGGGCACGCTGGGGCCGTCTTCGGCGTGGGCCGACACCGCTCCGAAAAGGTTCGCGGCAACCATGAGGGTGGCTGCGGTGAGGGTCAGGGCGAGGCGGGGTGTTCCCACCAGGGCTGGAGTGCGGGTGACGGTCATGGAAGGCCTCACCCGGAGATCGTGATGGTGGCGGTGGGGAAGCCCGGAAGCTGCAAGCCGACTTCAGTGGTGCTGGTCGGCGGAGACGGGAACTGCATGAACACCGGTACCGATTCGCCGGCTTTCAGGGTGGGCAAGCCTGTTGTGGTGAGGGGGCGGCCGTCCGTGTCACGAAGGACGTAGTAGCGCTTCTTGCCCTTCGAGTCCACCAGCGTGGCGCCGCCCAGTGAGCTGCCGTTCTTGATGATCTCGGTTTCGTTGCCGCTCAGATTCGAAGGGACGACCACTGTCTCCGAACCGTCGTTCTTCAAGTTGCCGTTCACTGTGATGAATCCACCGGAGTCACGGGCGGCAGAAGTGACTTGAAGGAAGAGTCCCTGCGGACCTTTCAACTCGGCCAGCGGCTCGGAAGACGTCTCCTCCTGGGCACTCGGCTTGGATCCGTTGTCCTTGGAGGCGGATGCCGACTTCTCGGGCTTCTTGTCGTCGCTACCACCGCCGCCGCAACCGGCCACACCGAGGGCCAAACCAGTCGCAACGGTCAGTGCGACCATCCCCCTGCGGGCCTTCGCAGTGAACCGAATGCTCATCTCTCTGCTTCCTTCATCACTCGTTGTTCGCTTGTGGTTCGGCCAGGTGGACGTCGAAGAGATCCTCAGGTTTCGGAAGTAGTTCGGGATCATCCACGTCCAAGTCCCATTCCCTGTCGTCCTCACAGGTGAGCGCAGGCAGCGCTTCGTCATCGCCGCCTTCGCCCGGGAGCTCGAAGGTGCACAGACGCTCGATCACCGCAGTGGCGGTCGCATTGGCCTGCTGCTGCTCCGTGCCGGGGACGATGGATTCTCCTACGGACTTGTTCGTCTCGACCTCGACCGTGAACCCCAAGGGACCATCGGGTACGCAACCAGCACCGGCGATCTGGGCATCGTTCTGTGCGGCCAACTGGTGCGCACGCCAGCACGAAGGGGTGAGCCCTTCTGCATTTCCCTCGAAGATTTGCTCCCACTTGGTCGGATCGAGCAGTTCCTTCACCCACGCATCCGCGAGTTGGTCCCGCCGGTCCTGCGCTGCTGCGAGAGCCGCCGCATCGGCAGCCGTCTGCGCACCGTTCCGATTGGCTGCCGCCTGGCCGACCGCGAAGTATGCGAACGCGAGAAAGAGCAGGCTTCCCACCACCGTGATGTAGATGGGGAAAGCCTGCCCTGAATCGCCGTACCTGCGAGTCCGCGTCAAGGGGCAACCTTGGCAACCTGTGCCTTGATCTTGTCGAGGATCGTCTGCCCAATGTCCGTACCCGTGATCGCCAGCACGATCGCCACCACCACCGCGATGATGCCCAGATACTCGACCGCCGTCTGCCCCTTGTCGCCGGCGCGGCGCTTCATCGCCTCGGTCGTCGTGTTCTTCCAGCCGTTCACACGGACCTTGGTCGCGACGGCGGTCTTCAGCATCAGGTCGCTCATGGCGTTCCCCTCCGGTTGCGGCTGTGGCGCTTTCGACACGAGGAACGTACGGCGGAACGTGCTGTCCGCCGGAGGGCCCCAGGGCCCAATTCCGGGCCCAATCGTGCAGGCCCATCCGGCTGTCCCCCCAACCCGTCACCGAAAGTCACCTCAGCCCTCGGTGTGAGTCCGGTGCCGTGCCGATCCATTTCGCGGCGGCCTCGGAGCGGCTGGTGCTGTGCAGTTTGGCGAAGATCCGGTTGATGTGGTTCTTGACCGTCTTCTCGCTGATGAAGCACGCGGCGGCGATCTGCTGGTTGTTCATGCCGGACGCGATGAGGTCCATGATCTCCGCCTCCCTCGTGCTCAGTTGGAACCGCGACCTGTCGGGAGCGACCGGACGGCCACTCCCCCACCCAGACGAAGACTGTCCCACATTCGGTTGCACCTGCGAAAGGTTTTCTGAAGAAGTGGAAGTGAGCGGCGCGGGGTGGACGGGTAAATCCGCTGGTTGAGAGAGTGTTTGGGGGTGGATATGCGGCTGCGCGGAGGAAGTTATTCCGTATGCAGTCGCACTTGACGACTGGCCCAGGCCGTCGGGGAGCGCCTGGTCCGGCGGGGCCTGGTGGCTGCGGAGCTGGGCCAGGAGGGCGCTCGCCGCCGTGGACGTGAAGTGAGCCCGGCCCTCCTTGATGTCCCGTACCGCCTCGACCAGTTGGTCGGCGGTGAACTCGCCGTGGACCAAGTAGCCGCCCGCTCCCCGGCGCAGGGCCTCCTGGACGATCTCCGACTCCCTGCTGTACGTCAGCATCACGACCGAGGCGATCCGCACCAGGTACGGGAGGGCCGAGATGCCGTCCAGGCCGGGCATGCGGACGTCGAGGAGGACGACGTCCGGACGGTGCTGTTGCGCTGCCTCACAGGCCTGACGGCCGTCCGCGGCCTCCGCCACGACCTCGATGTCCGCGCGGCCGGAGAGCAGGGCGGTGAGGCCGGCCCGGACCACGGGGTTGTCGTCCGCCACGACGACCCGGAGGCGGTGTGCCGGCGGTGCGGCGAACGGGTTCTGGGGTGGTGGCGGCGGCTGACGGCGTGCGCCGGGGTGGTGTGCGGTGGGGTCCGGCATCAGGGCCTCCTCTCGGGTCGTGGGGTCATGCGGTGGGTGCGGTGGGTGCGGTCAGGGCCGCCAGGGGGAGTTCCAGGCGGACCTCCGTGCCCTTGGCGTGGTCGCCTCGGCCTATACGGATCCGGGCGCCCACCGAGGCGGCGCGTTCGACCATGCCGACGAGCCCGAAGTGGCCCGCGCGGCGGAGGTGTTCGAGGGTGGTGCCCGGAGGGAGGCCGCGACCGTCGTCGTGGACGCTGATGTGGAGCAGGTCGCCGTGGACGCCCGCGTGGACGTCCACGCGGGTCGGTCCCGCGTGGCGGTGGGCGTTCTCCATGGCTTCCGAGGCGATGGTCAGGAGCTGGCGGGCCACAGCCGGCGGGACGGGCGGTACGGCGTGGTCGCCGGTGGGGTGGTATACGGCGGTCAAGCCGGTGCGGGTGCTGAAGTCGCGTGTGCGGGCCGCGAGTTCGACCAGGACGTCGGTGGCTTGAGCGGGGTCCGACTCGCGGCGCAGGTCGGCCAGCAGTTCCCGGGACTCCGCAGCGGCCCGGCGGGCAGATCGGGCGACCAGGGCCGCCTGTTGTCTGATCAGGGCCGGATCGATGCGGTCGGCTCCCGCCGAGCCTGCGAGGCCGTCCGCTGCCAACGCCACGCCGTGCAGGGTCTTGGCGACCGAGTCGTGCATCTCGCGGGCCAAGCGGGCGCGTTCGGCGCTCACCGCTTCGGTCACCGCGAGGCGGGCCTGGACGGTGGTGAGGGCCTGGGTGGCGGCGCCGAAGCGGAGCATGAGGTTGCGCAGGCTGGAGCCGACGGCCCCGGCGATGACGCAGAGTCCGGGGAGGAGCGACGACTCGGCCAGGCCTGGGTGCGGGTTCTCCTGTGCCGCGTGGATGAGGAGGAGCAGCAGGGCCTGGAGGGAGGCGAAGACGGCCGCGCCTCGCCAGCCGTAGACCAGGCCGGCGAGGAGGGGGGTGCAGACGCTGACGTAGGCCAGGGTGCTGTCGGGGCCCGCGGAGATGAGGAGCAGAGCGCCGAAGAGGGTGTCCGCCGCGAGGAGGGTGGGGTGGCGGAGGAGGAGAGGGCCGAAGCGTTCCCAGTCCCTGAAGAGGACGTAGGAGGTCATGAAGGTCACGACGACGGCCGCGCCGACGAGGCGGGTGGGGAGGCCGGGGTTGGCGTTGACGAGGGCGGTGGGGGTGGCGAGGGCGATCATGGCCAGGCGGAAGCCGAAGACCTGGCGGCACATGGCCTGGAGGGCGTTGACCTGGATGCCGATCGCGGGGTTGGGGGAAGCGGCGGTGGCCTGGCCTTCGGCCGGCGCCGGGTTTCCGTCGATACTGCCCGTGCGGCTCTCGTCGACGGGTGCCGGGGGTCCCTGTGCGGGCAGCGGTGGCACGGTGGGCACCGAGCCGTGGACGGTGGGCACCGAGCCGTGGACGGTGGGCACCGAGCCGTGGAGGGTGGGCACCGCCCCGTCGACGGCTGACAGGCCGTTCGCAGGTCCTTCCGGCCCGACGCCGGCCTCGCGTTCCCGACCGCCGTTCCCCACCTGCCCCTCCGGACGGCCTGACGCCACCTGCCCCTCCGGACCGCCTGACGCCACCTGCCCCCGCCCTGGCACAGCCACCCCGAGCACAGCCACGCCGGGCACAGCCACCCCAAGCACAGCCGGCCCAGTCGCTCGCGGCCCCGCCCCGTCCCGATCGCCGCCCCCGTCCTCTCCCCCTTCGATCCGCGGTGTCGGCTCACCGCCCACCGCCTCCCAGCCCGGCGGCAGCGCGGGTGTCACGGACGTCACCGGGACGTCCGACGCGCCCGTGCGGGCGTGTGCCGGCAGGACCGTGCCCGCCGGGGGCGTCGTGATCTCCGGTGTCCTACCGGCGCGGCGGCGACGGCCCAGCAGTCCGCTGCGTTCCCCTGTCATCGACATGTGCTGTCGCCCCCTCCCCTACTTCCCCGTCACCGAGCCGAAGTCCGTGCCCGAGCCGAGGATCAGGCCCGCGCCGAGGAGGAGCATCGTGGCCGGGACCATGAAGGTCGTGATCATCATCGTGGCCTTGGGGACCGCCCGAGCCGCCTTCCTCCTGGCGTTCTGGGCATCCGTACGCCGCATGTCCTTGGCGAGGGCCACCAGCGTGTCGACGATCGGCGCGCCCAGTTCCTCACCCTGCTGCAACGCCGTCACGAACATGGCGACCTGCTCCGAGTCGTTGCGCCGTCGCAGTTCCGCGAAGGCCTGGCGGCGGCTCATGCCGAGGTCCATCTGGCGCAGGGTGATGCGGAGTTCGTCCGCCCAGGGGCCCTCGTACTTGGACGCGACCCGGTCCAGGGCCTGGCGGAAGCCGAGGCCCGCGCTCACCACGACGGCCAGGACGTCCAGGAAGTCCGGCAGGGTCCGTTCGATGACGTCCTTGCGGATGCGGATGGCCGACCAGATGCCGACCTCCGTCCAGAACGCCCCGAAGGCGAGCAGGAGGAGCGCCACCAGGAGCTGGCCCCTCATCAGGAACACCAGGAAGCCGACGCCGCCCAGGGCCCCGTACACCGCCCGCCGCGCCGCGTAGCGGTCGATCGTCAGACCGCCCGGGTTGCCCGCCAGGTCGATCTTGCGGCGGTACTTCGCCACCTGTTTGGGGCCCATCAGGCGCAGCACCGCGGGGGCGTACCGCATGCCCATGCGGTCGATGAGCGAGTCGACCGCGCCGGTGCGCGTGGAGCCGACCTCCAGGGCGAGCGCGAGGTCGCCGGGGAGTTTGGCCTCGGCGCGGTACATGCGGATGCCGGCGAAGACGCCCCAGACGCCGATACCCACCAGCAGGGCGAGAAGCAGTCCCATGGTTGCCTCCGTGCTTCTCAGACGTCGATGCGGGACAGGCGGCGGATGAGGACGAAGCCGACGGCGTAGAGCGAGAAGGCGATGATGACCGCCGCCTGGCCGAAGGGGGAGCCGGTCATGCGGTCCAGGGCGCCGTCCTTCACCCCGTCCATCAGGAACAGGGAGCCCACGCCCAGTACGGGGACCGCGTACGACGTCATGTTCACCTGCGACAATTGCGTCCGGACCTCCCGCCGCGTCTCCTTCCGCTCCTCCAACGTCTCCGTGAGGTTCCGCAGGGCGCTCACCACCTGGCCGCCCGCCCGGTTGGACAGCACCAGCGTGGTGACGAGGACGACCAGTTCACGGGACGGGAGTCGGTCCGCCATCTCGCTCAGCGCGTCGTCCATCGAGGCGCCGACCGCCAGCTGCGCCGACACCTTGCCCAGTTCCTCGCCCGCCGGGGCCTCCATCTCCTCCGCCGCCATCCCGATCGCCGTACGCAACGCCAGCCCCGCCTGCGTCGCGTTCGCCAGGATCCGGGACATCTCGGGGAGCTGGTTGATGAACTTCTCGATGCGCTTCTGCCGCTGCCAGTTCAGGAACTGGATCGCCACCCCGATGCCCAGCAGGCCCGCCAGCGGTCCGAAGAACGGTGCCAGTGCCGCCTGGCCGATCAGCCACAGGCCCGCGACCGTCGCCAGCATGTAGACGAAGAACTCACCCGGCGTGATGTCCAGGCCGGTCGCCGCCAGGCGGAGTTCCAGTTTCCTGCCGGGCTTGGTGCGGCGCAGGCGGCGGTCGATGCCCCGGAAGTGGCGGCGGCGGCCGGCGGCCGGGAGCCGGCCGGTGGCGGACAGGCGGTCGACGAGCGCCTGCCGCTGTGCCTTGCCCGTGGCGTAGGAGTGCAGGCCGGCGACCGCGAGGACGCACGTCAGCAGGGTGATGCCCGTGGTGAGCGTGATGAGCGATTGCAGATCCATCGGTCGGTCCTACCTGGCTTCTCGGGTGGCTAGCTGGTCCGCGGACCCGGCGATGCCGAAGGCCTGCGGGATGGGCTGGCTCGCCATGTACAGGCGGTCGGCGGTGCGGCGTGGGAGGGGGTAGTGCTCGAAGCCGCCGTAGATGCGGCCGTCGGCCGACATGGGCTGCGCGTGGAAGCGGGCGACCGTGACCAGGCGGTACGGGTCGCTGCCGTGGCTGTCCATCAGTGCGATCTCGGTGATGCGGCGGGCGCCGTCCGCGAACCTCGTCAGCTGGACGATGACGTCGACGGCGCTGTTGATCTGGTCGTGCAGGGCGACGAAGGGGATCTCCACGTCCGACATGGACGCGAGGGTCTGCAGCCGCATCAGCGCGTCCTCCGCGCTGTTGGCGTGGACGGTGGCGAGCGAGCCGTCGTGGCCCGTGGACATCGCCTGGAGCATGTCGAGGGACTCGCCGCCGCGGACCTCACCGACGACGATCCGGTCGGGCCGCATGCGCAGGGAGTTGCGGACCAGGTCGCGGATCGTGACCTGGCCCTTGCCCTCGACGTTCGGGGGCCGCGACTCCAGGCGGATGACGTGGGGCTGCTGGAGCTGGAGTTCGGCCGAGTCCTCGATGGTGATGATGCGTTCGCCCTCGGGGATCAGGCCGGAGAGCGCGTTGAGGAGGGTCGTCTTGCCGGTGCCCGTCGCGCCGGAGACGATGACGTTGAACTTCGCCTGCACCAGGCCCGCCAGCAGGTACAGCATGTGCTCGTCGAGCGAGCCGAGGCCGATCAGTTCCTGGAGGGTGAAGGAGCGGGGAAATCGGCGGATCGTCAACGTCGCGCCGGTCAGGGACAGCGGCGGGATGATGACGTTGACGCGCTCCCCGGACGGGAGGCGGGCGTCGACCATCGGGTTCGACTCGTCCACCCGCCTGTTGACCGTCGAGACGATCCGCTCGATCGTCTGCATCAGCTGGTCGTTGGAGGCGAAGCGCAGGGGCAGTTGCTCGACCCGGCCGCCGCGCTCCACGAAGATCGCGTCCGGGCCGTTCACCATGATCTCGGTGATGGAGGCGTCCTCCAGAAGGGGCTCCAGGATGCCCAGGCCGAGGGCCTCGTCGACGACCCTGCGGATCAGCTGTGAGCGCTCGACCGTCGACAGGACGGGGCCCTCGCGGCTGATGATGTGCCCGAGCACCCGCTCCAGCCGGGCCCGGCGCTCGGCGGCGGCCAGCGAACTCATCTCCGCGAGGTCGATCTCCTCCAGGAGCTTGGCCCGGTAGGAGGCGACCATGTGGCCGTCCTCGCCCCGGTTGCCGTGCTCCTCGGGGGTGTTGATGCGTGCTCGCAGGCTCATGAGTCCGGTGCTCCTCGCTCGTTGCTCAGTGGTCGCGCGGCATCGTGGCGGTCTTGACGGCGGGGTCGAACTCCCAGCCCGGCACGAGGGACGGGATCCGCACGGTGGCCGTGACCGTGACCTCGTCCGCGCCGATCGACGCCGGGCAGCTGGTGCCGTCGGCCAGCCAGCTGCTGACCGCCGCCCGGCAGTCCGCCTCGTACGGGCCGTCCAGCGACGCGCTGCGCGCCCCCGTCCGGGCGGCCGTGCCCGCCTGCTGGGCCGTGTAGGCGATCAGGCCGAGCTGCACCGCCGCGAGCGCGACGATCAGCAGGATCGGCAGGAAGCCGAGGAACTCGATGGCGACCTGGCCGCGGTCGCGGCCCTTGTGGGGACGAGCCATGTCAGTCCGCCTCCTCGACCGCGCCGGCGTGGCCCTTGACGGCGTACGGGAAGGACAGCGTGCCCGGGAAGAGGACCGGGACCTCCAGGCGCACGTCGGCCGTCACATAGCCGGAGCCGCCGCAGGTGACCGTGGCGCCGGATCGCCACGCCTCCGACAGGTGTCTGAGCCCGGCCTCCTGGCAGGCGGCCTGCCGCGCCCCGGGCTCGGCCGCCGTTCCGGCCCGCACCGCCTCGTCCGCGGCGTTGCCCGCGAGGATGAACGTGTAGCCGACGAGGACGACCTGCCACAGCGCGATCAGGGTCACGATGATCGTCGGTGTCATGCCGAGGAACTCGATGGTGACCTGCCCCCGGTCCTGCCCTCGGCCCCGCCCCCGGTCCTGCCCTCGGCCCCGCCCCCGGTCCTGCCCCCGGTGGTCCCGCTCCCGTTCCCGCCCTCCTAAGGGCATGTTCATCCCTCCCTCCTCCGCCGAAAGCTCACCGACCCCCGGTCGCCGCCCCGGAACCTGCCCGCCTTCTGGGCGGCGTCGGGGGCCTTGACCAGGCCCAGTTCGGCCGCCAGGCCCCACAGGGCCTGCTTCACCGCGCTCTTGTTCTCCAGTTCGTGGACGCGGCCCGCGTCCACGACGCTCTGCAGTTCCTTGAAGTTGGCGGGGATCGCGGTGGCCGCGACCGCCGTGCCGGTGATCCGCTGGATCAGGGGCGGCTGGATCTCCGTGCCGCGGGAGTGCCGGTTGACGACGACGGTCGTCTCCTCGGCCTTGCGGATCTGGAGCCGGTCCCACATCCGCACGGCCCGTTTGGCGCCCCGCACGGCGACCACGTCCGGGGTGGTGACCAGCAGGGCCCGGTCCGCCATCTCCACGGCCGCCGCCCCCGCCCCGCTCAGCTGGGCGCCGCAGTCGACGACGACGACCTCGTAGCGGGAGCGCAGGGCGCTGACGATCTGCCGGGCGGCGCGGTCGGTGACGTCCTCGCCGCGCTCCCCCTCGGCGGGGGCGAGCAGCAGGGCGAGGCCGGTGTCGTGGCGGAAGACCGCGTCGGCCAGGACGCGCGGGGAGATGTCGGTGATGGCGGCCAGGTCGACGACGGAGCGGCGGAACTGGACGTCCAGGTAGGAGGCGATGTCGCCGGTCTGGAGGTCCATGTCGACCAGGGCCGTGCTGCGGCCGGAGGCCTGGGCGGCCAGGGCCAGCTGGATCGCCGTCAGGGTGGCTCCGGTACCGCCCTTCGCGCCGCTGACCGTGACGACGGAGCCGCCGACGCCGGTGAACACGTCACCGCCGGCGCCCAGGTGACGCCGTACGCCCACCGACCACTGGGCGACGGCCTGGACGCGGCTGGCGAGTTCCTCATAGCTGAGCGGCAGGGCGACCAGGCCGCGGGCGCCGTAGTCCATGGCGGCCTGGAAGAGGCCGGGGCTCGCGTCGGAGGTGACGAGGATGACGCCGACGGCCGGGAAGCGCAGGGCGACCTCGCGGATCAGCTCCAGCGCGGGGACGGGACCGATCCGCTCGTGCACGACCACGACCTCGGGCAGCTCGTCCACGGACTCGGCGGCCAGGCGCGCGAGGGTGTCGATGAGCTGCGTGGAGTCGACCACCGGGGCGACCGGCTCGGCGTCCGGGAGCTGGCTGAGCAGCGTCGTGACGGACCGGACGGCGTCCGCGTCACCGACTGCCGGGAGGATCCTCGTGGGCATGCGAACCTCTCACTTGTCCTTCGCGAGTTCGTACGTCCGGTCCTGCTCCGGGACGGTGGTGTCGCCGCCGGGCGCGACGAGGGCGAGCCGGACGCGCTTGGCGAACGACTCGGCGTAGGTGATGCGCTGGGCGTCCCGGGCGGACAGCGCGAAGGTGATCGGGACGGCGTCGGTGGGCTGCTGGGTGCGGTTGCTCTCGTCGGGCTTCAGCGCGATCAGTTCGCCGACGTCGATGACCTTGGCGTTCGTCACGATGATCTTCGACTGGTCCGGGTCGCCCTCGCGCTCGCCCTCGAAGGTCGCGTAGACGTTGACCGAGGCGCCCGGGGTGATCTTGCCGGCCACGCCGGTCGCCGAGTCGATCATGATGGCGACCTCCTGCTGGCCGGGCTGGAGGGCCGGCCGGCGGACGATCATGTCGGACTGGAGGAGGGAGCCCGCCTTCAGGGTCGTGACGGCGATCTTGCCCTGGATCTCGCGCAGGTCGGTGACCGCGTTGTCCGAGAGCCACCGCTCGGGCATCTTGATCTTCTCGAACTGACTCGTGCCGAGGGTGGTGTAGGGCGGCACGTCGGACTTGAGCCGGTAGGCGGTGACCTCGGGGCCGACCTTGGACTCCACGTCACTGATGACGGACAGCACGCCGGTGAAGGCACCCAGGGCGCAGACGACCGACAGGAGCAGGAGAATCACGCCGCGGCGCTGACGGGAATTCATGAACCGTACAACCTCGTTGGGGATATCGGTCGAGCGGGACGGGAGCGGTGCTGCGGAGCGGTGGGCGGGCTCACCCGGCGGCCGTCCGGTTCTCCAGCTGCTTGAGGGGTGGGCCGTCGTGGACGGGTGGTGTGGCCGAGCAGAAGACGCAGCGGTCGCCGATGACGTCGATGCCGCACCAGTGGCAGCGGCTGCGCCGTACGGAGGTGACGAGCTGGTAGAGGACCGACAGGTCGGGCAGGTAGCTGCAGAACTCGATGAGCTTGCCGGTGCCCCACCACCCGGGCGACTCGGCCGGGAGCGGGGTCTCGCGCAGCCCCTGCACCTTCCAGGAGGGGGCGAGGGTGCCGGTGACCCAGTCGGACTGGAGCTGCCCCTTGGCGACCAGCATCCACGTGCCGAACTCGGGGCCGGACAGCTGGGCCTCGGGAGTGATGCGGACCAGCTGCGGCTCGGGGTGGGCGAGCACACCGAACTGGCTGCCGGGCACCCAGGACTTGGCGTGCGACTTCAGGCCGACCGGGACGCGGTCGAGGCGGGCGACGGAGTTGAGCAGCGCGCCGGCGTGGATGTAGTGGACGAGGAGGCGGCCGGCGGAGGCGAGGACGCCGGGGCTGATGTCACAGGAGGCGAGCTGCCGTAACTGGCGGGTCAGGACGGCCAGTCCGAGCGGCGGCAGTTCCGGGCGGAACAGGGCGATCCGGTCGGTCTCCATGAGGGAGCGCAGGGTGTGCAGCCGCCGCTGGACGGCGGTGGGCGCGGCGGCCGAGCAGACCACGATCACATGTCCGTGGTGCTCGACCAGGGCCTGCAGGTCTGCGAGCACCTGCTCCAGGGGGCGCTGCGCGACGTCCCGGAGCACCACGGCGGGCAGGGTGCGTTCGTCCTGTGGTGGCAGCGCCATGTCGGCACTGGTCACGGCAATGGCAGTTGGCACGCGCAGCTCCCCGTTTCCCCATGCCCGTCGGCGCGCCGGGGTCACTCCGGCACACCTCGTCGACTTCACTGCGTGACTACCTCAGCACTGTATCCACGGCTCTGTGACCGGAGAACAGCGTTTGTGTAGCTGAGGAGGAACTGCCGTTGCACAAGATGCGTCAAATCGGGGCAGGTTGAGCATCTTGACACCTGCGGTGGACCCTCGCTCCAGGGCGCGCGATTTGGTCTGGACCTCTTGACAGCCGCTTTGGTCTGGACCATTTTCTTGTCATGTCCAGATACAGACGATCCCTGCGGCTCTGGTCGGGTGCCGTCACGGCTGCCCTGGCCCTCACTCTCACCACCGTCGGCCAGGCGTCCGCCGCCGACGTCAACAACGCCAGGAACGCCGGTTTCGAGGCGGGCCTGAGCAACTGGACCTGCTCGGCGGGCAGCGGCACGACGGTCTCCTCCCCCGTGCACGGCGGGACGGCCGCGCTGCGGGCGACCCCGTCGGGGCAGGACAACGCGCGGTGTACTCAGACGGTGGCGGTGCGGCCGGACTCCACCTACTCCCTGGGCGCCTGGGTCCGGGGCGGCTACGCGTACCTCGGCGTCTCGGGCACGGGCACCACGGACGTGTCCACGTGGACGCCGGACTCCTCCTCCTGGAAGCAGCTGTCGACGACGTTCAGGACGGGCCCGTCGACGACGTCCGTGACCGTGTACACGCACGGCTGGTACGGGCAGGCGGCGTACTACGCGGACGACGTGTCGGTGTTCGGCCCCGACGGGGGCGGCGGCACGGACCCGGGCCCGGCGATCCCGGCGGCGCCGGCCGGCCTGAGCGTCTCGGGGACGACGTCCTCCTCGGTGTCCCTCGCCTGGAACGCCGTCTCGGGCGCCACGGGCTACACCGTCTACCGCGACGGCACGAAGGTCACGGCGGTCTCCGGCACGTCGGCGACGGTGACCGGTCTCGCGGCCTCGACGTCGTACTCCTTCCAGGTCACGGCGACGAACGCGGCAGGTGAGTCACCGAAGTCGGCGGCGGTGACGGGGACCACGAGCAAGCCGAACGGCCCGGGCCCCTCCCTTCCGAAGCACGCGGTGACCGGCTACTGGCAGAACTTCGACAACGGCGCGACGGTCCAGCGGATCTCGGACGTGCCCGCGCACTACGACATCATCGCGGTGGCCTTCGCGGACGCCACGGGCACACCGGGCGCGGTGTCCTTCACCCTCGACTCGGCCGGGCTGAACGGCTACACCGTCGACCAGTTCAAGGCCGACGTGAAGGCCAAGCAGGCGGCCGGCAAGAAGGTCATCATCTCGGTCGGCGGCGAGCGCGGCACGGTCACCGTCAACGACGCGGCCTCCGCGACGAACTTCGCGAACAGCGTCTGGTCCGTCATGCAGGAGTACGGCTTCGACGGCGTCGACATCGACCTGGAGAACGGCCTCAACGCGACGTACATGACGCAGGCCCTGCGCGCCCTGTCCGCGAAGGCGGGCCCGTCGCTGATCATCGCGATGGCGCCGCAGACCATCGACATGCAGTCGACGTCGAACTCCTACTTCCAGACGGCGCTGAACATCAAGGACATCCTCACCGTCGTCAACATGCAGTACTACAACAGCGGTTCCATGCTGGGCTGCGACGGCAAGGTCTACAGCCAGGGCACGGTCGACTTCCTGACGGCCCTGGCCTGCATCCAGCTGGAGAACGGCCTCGCCCCGTCCCAGGTCGGACTCGGCCTGCCCGCCTCCACCCGGGCGGCGGGCGGCGGCTACGTGTCGCCGACGGTGGTCAACAACGCCCTGGACTGCCTCACCAGGGCCACCAACTGCGGCAGCTTCAAGCCGCCGCGGACGTACCCGGCCCTGCGGGGTGCGATGACCTGGTCGACCAACTGGGACGCGGCGACCGGCAACGCGTGGTCCAACGCCGTGGGACCGCACGTGGACGCGCTGCCGTAGCCGCCCGCCCTCCTGGCCCCTAGAAGAACTCCCCCCACGGCTGGTCCCAGATCTGCTTCACGCACAGGATCAGGAACAGCAGCCCCGCGAGGGCGAGCATCACGTTGCTCACCGGGCCGTTGCGCCACTCGCGGGGCGTGCGGGAGGAGTTCAGGAGCCAGATCAGGGTGCCGGCGAGGAAGGGCAGGAAGGCCGCGCCGAGCACCCCGTAGATGATGATCAGGCGGAAGGGCTGGCCCTCGAAGAGCAGGATCATCGGCGGGAAGGTCAGCCAGAGCAGATACGCCCGGAAGGGCCAGGAGCGCTCGCGCTCGCCGGAGGCGACCTCCTCGCCCTTGGCCTGGCCGCGGCCCGACAGGCGGGCGACGAAGTCGGCGAACATCAGGCTCACGCCGTGCCAGACGCCGATCAGCGAGGTGAAGGACGTGGCGAAGAAGCCGATCAGGAAGAACTTCGCCGTCGCCGCGCCGTACTCCTCCTCCAGGATGTCGCCCAGCTGGATCAGGCCCTTGTCGCCGCTGGCGATGGCGACGTTCGCGGAGTGCAGCAGCTCGGCGCCGACGAACAGCATGGCGATCACGAAGATGCCGGTGGTGGCGTAGGCGACGCGGTTGTCCAGGCGCATGACCTTCATCCAGCCGGTGTCGGTCCAGCCCTTGGCGTTGACCCAGTAGCCGTACGCGGCGAGCGTGATCGTGCCGCCCACTCCGCCGATCAGACCGAGCGTGTTGAGGATCGAGTCCTTCTCGTCCGGCAGCACGGGCAGGAGCCCCGCGAAGGCGTCCGGGAGATTCGGCGTCACCCGGATCGCCAGGTACACCGTCACCACGAACATGACGCCCACCAGGACCGTCATGACCTTCTCGAACACCGCGTACTTGTTGAACCAGACGAAGACCAGCCCGACCAGACCGCAGGCGATGCCCCACCACTTGAGGTCCATCACGTCCGGGAAGAGGGCCTGCAGCGGCAGCGCGCTCGACGACATCGCCGCGGCGCCGTAGACGAAGCCCCAGACGACGACGTAGACCGCGAAGAACCCCGTCGTCCAGCGGCCGAGACTCGCCCAGCCGTCGAACAGGGTGCGGCCCGTGGACAGGTGCCAGCGGCCCGCCGCCTCGGCCAGGGAGATCTTCACCAGACAGCCGATGATCGCGGCCCACAGCAGCGTGTACCCGAAGTTGCTGCCCGCGATGAGCGTGGCGACGAGGTCACCGGCCCCCACCCCGGTCGCCGCGACGACGATCCCCGGCCCGATGTACTTCCAACTCGCCTTGCGCATGGGGGGTGGCTGGGGAGCCTGATGGTCCGTGGTGTTTCCCGTGGTGTCCGCCATGCAGGTCAAGAAAGCCCAAAGGCGCCCGCGGGACAAGAGGGCCTGACCGGATCTTCACGCGATGCCCGTAGGACACCCTGCCCGGTCAGGCCCAGCGGCAGCGTCACGGCTGTCGCCGACCGCAGCCGTCCGCCCCGCACGTGCCGAGCTCGAACCACACGGTCTTGCCCGGCCCGTCCCGGTGGCAGCCCCAGCGCTCGGCGAGGGCGTCCACCAGGAACATCCCGCGGCCGCTCTCCCCGGTGCCCGCCTGAAGCACCCGGGGCACGCCCCGCTCGGCGTCGGCGACCTCGCAGCGCAGCACGCCGTGCGCGGCGAAGAGCGTGAGCCGGAAGCGGGTCTCGGCGTGCACCAGCGCGTTGGTGGCCAGCTCGCCCACGAGCAGTTCGGCCACGTCCGCCACCTCGCCGCGTTCCGCGAGTCCCCATCCCTCCAACTGCCTGCGCACTTCCGCGCGTGCCTCGCGGACGGCGGAGGGCCGGGGTGCGTACTCGACACTCAGGTGGCCTGCTCCCAGCGGCGGTTGCGGGAACGGGCCGTACTCGGCGTCGGGGTCCGGGAGGTGGCGCCCGGAGAGTTGCAGCATGGGTCCAGGGTGCTCCCCGGGGGCGCCCCGGCGCAGGGGGAGGACTACCCGTTCCCCTACCTGCTTGTGCAGGTAGGGGGCGGTGCGGCTATGCGTACTGGAGGCGGACGGTGGCGCCCGCGGTGTCGTCGCGGACGTCCACGTACGCGCAGACCTGACGGGCGTACCAGAGCCCCGGGCTGTCGACGGGAGGCGGGACGAAGCCGGCCAGGGGGTCGTCGAGGCGGTGGGCGGAGCGCAGTTCGCAGACGCAGGCGGGCGCCTCGCCCCACAGCAGGGCGGAGCCGTCGAGCGGGGCCAGGGTCGCCGCCGTCTCCGCCACGGCCGTGGCGAACAGCTCGGCGTCGGCGGCGGGCAGGCCCCGCGCCTCGGCCCAGGTCCGCACGGCGGCGGCGTGCGGCTCCGCCAGCGGCTGCGCGCCGGCCGGGGGCAGGGGCAGCGGTACGGCGTCGAGTTCGGCCGTGAGCCGGACCGGGTCCTCGTACACGTCTGTGTCGGGGTGGGCGCGGCGGGCCGCGGCGACGACGGCGGGCCCGGCGGTGCGGGTGTCGTACGCGCACAGGGCGGTCGTGGCCATGGGCGCGAAGAGGAGGTTGGCGAGGGCCTCGTAGCGGATCCACTCGGTGGTCTCGCGGGCCGAGCGGCCGGCCCGGCCGCTCCAGACGGGCTCCATGAGGAGGTGGATCCGGCCGCCGGGCCCCGCGTGCGCGGTGAGGTAGGAGGCGGCCTGGGCGACGGCGTTGGCGGCGGAGCCGGTGTACCAGTCGGTGTGCGGGACGCAGGTGACGTCCTTGGCGTCGGCGCCGAGGACGTCCCGCAGGAGGTCGAGGTTGCGGGGGTCGGCGATGGCCACGGGCGGTGGTTCGCCGGGGGCGGCGAGGCCTTCGCCGAGGAAGGGCAGGGCGGCGGCGAGGAAGCCGTCGTCGGTGCCGAAGACGGCCATGCGGTGGTCGAAGGCGGTGCGTTGTCCGGTGGTCACGTGGTCCCCTCGGGTGGGTGCGGGTGCGGGTGCGGGTGCGGGTGCGGGTGTGGGTGCGGGCGGGTCAGCGCTGTGCCGTCACCCAGGCGGCGATCTGGCTGCGGTTGCTGAAGCCGAGCTTGCTGAGGATGCGTTCCACATGGCCTTCGGCGGTGCGGCGGGCGATCACCAGGCGGTCCGCGATCTGCTGGTTGGCGAGCCCTTCCGCGACGAGCTGGGCGACCTCCGTCTCGCGGCGGGTCAGGCGGACCGCGGTGCTCTCCTGCTCAGGGTGGTCGGCGGTGGACTCGCCGGGCTGCGGGCGGGCCGGCTCCTGGAGCGCGTGGCCGACGAGTTCGCCGAGTGCGAGTCCGCCACCCCGCCGGTGGGCCCGTTCGAACGCCTCGCGTCCCAGGGCCCGGCAGGCCTTCTCCTCGCTCTCGCGGCGGGCGGAGTTGAGGGTGTGCGCGCCCCAGCGGCCGGTGTCGATGTCGGCCCAGACGCGGTCGGCGCCGCCCAGCAGCACGGCCGCCTGCTCGTGGGCGCCGCGTTCGGCCGCGATCGACGCGAGCAGGTCGAGGGTGAGGGCCATGCCGATGACGTCGTGGACGGCGAGTTTCAGGCGCAGGGCCTCGCGGGCGTGCCGTTCGGCCCGGGGCCAGTCGCGGCGCACGCTGTGCGCGAGGGCGAGCATCCGCAGCACGTACGACCGCACCCACTGCTCGCCATGCCGCTCGCACAGCCGCAGGGCCCGCTCGCAGACCTCGACGGCCCGGTCGGCCTGGCCCAGGTAGCCCAGCGCGCAGGCGAGTTCGACCTGGTCGAGGCCGACGAGGCTCAGGTGCTGGCCGGGCACGGGGCCGCGGGCGACGGTGGCCTCGAAGTGCCTCAGCGCGCCGGGCAGGTCGTCGCCGAACAGCCGGATGACGCCGATGACGTACTCGGCGTGGGCGGCTTCGGCGGTGTCGCCCAGGGCGCGGGCGAGGGCGAGGGCGTCCGCGGCGTGGCGGCGGCCCCGGGGGAAGTCCTGGGTGGCGGCGGCGAGCAGCCCGGCGACCCACAGGCCGCGGGCCCGTTCCCGGGTCGGCCCGGGGTGGGCGGCCAGGGCACGGTCGAGCCAGTAGAGGCCCTCGCGGGGGGCGCCGCAGGCGTGCCAGTAGAACCAGAGGGCGCCGGCGAGCCGCAGCCCGGCGCGTGCCTCGCCGGGGGTGGAGAGGCTGAAGTCGAGGGCGGCGCGCAGGTTGTCCCGGTCGGCGCGCAACCGGGCGACGGCCTCCGGCTGCCCGGGCCCGAACCAGTCGCGCTCGCAGTCCTCGGCCCGCCGCAGCATCCAGTCCCGCTGCCGTCGCCGGGCGGCGCCCTCCTCCCCGGGCGTCCGCCGCAACTGCTCCAGCCCGTACTGCCGCAGGGTGTCGAGCAGCCGGTACCGGGCGCCGCCGGGCCCGGGCTCCCGGCAGAGCACGGACTTGTCCACAAGTCCGGCGAGGGCTTCCAGGACGTCGTCGGTCCGCAGGGCCGGGCCCGGGCCGGGGGTGGCGGCGGGAGGGGGCAGGGTCACGGTTCCCATGGGCACCTGCGCGTGCCGGGCAGCGGGCACGGCGGAACCGGCAGGGACCACCTGCACGGGCCGGGGCCCTCGTCCCGGGACGGCCGGGAGCGCCTGCGGGTGCCAGGCATCTTGAGCGGGCTCGGCGGAGAACGCGGCCGCGGAACCGGCCGTGAACGGGGGCGCGGAACCGGCCGTGCACGCGGCCGCGGAACCGGCCGAGCACACGCCCGCGGCACCGGCCGCGAATGGGGGCGCGAAACCGGCCCCTTCGCCCAGACCGGCCACCGACACCTGCCCGTGCCGGGTGCGCGCACCGGGGACGTCCGGGAAGGCCTGCACGGGCCAGTCCCCTTGAGCGCCACCGGCCGAGCACGCGCCCGCGACACCGGCCGCGAACGGCGGCGCGAAATCGGCCCCTTCACCCAGACCGGCCACCGACGCCTGCCCATGCCGGGTGCGCGCACCGGGGACGTCCGGGAAGGCCTGCACGGGCCAGTCCCCTTGAGCGACACCGGCCGAGCACGCGCCCGCGACACCGGCCGCGAACGGCGGCGCGAAACCGGCCCCTTCGCCCAGACCGGCCACCGACACCTGCCCGTGCCGGGTGCGCTCACCGGGGCCGTCCGGGAAGGTCTGCGCCGGGCGGTCGTCGGCGCACACCGCCTCCGCCGTTTCCAGGTCGAAGCCGCCCGCCAGGACCGACAGGCGGGCCCACACCAGTTGCTCGGGGCCGGTGCACAGGTCGTGGCTCCAGGCGACCGCGGCGCGCAGGGTCTGGTGGCGGGGCAGGGCCGCCGGACTGCCGGTGGTGAGGAAGCGGTAGCGGTCGTCGAGGCGGTCCAGGAGCTGGTCGACGTCGAGGACGCGCATGCGGACGGCGGCGAGTTCGATGGCGAGGGGGAGGCCGTCCAGGCGGTGGCAGAGGCGGGCCACCGAGGCGCGGTTGGCGGGGGTGAGGCGGAAGCCGGGGACGACGGCGGCGGCCCGGTCGGCGAAGAGCGTGAGGGCCGGGTAGCCCTCGGCGGCGGAGAGGTCGCCGTCCGGGTCGGGCACCGGCAGGGGCCGTACCTCCAGCAGGTGCTCCTCGGTGAGGCCGAGCCGGTGCCGGCTGGTGGCGAGGATCCTGACTCCCTCGGTGCCGCGCAGCAGCGCCGCGGCGAGCTGGGCGCACGCGCCCGCGAGGTGCTCGCAGTTGTCGACGACGAGGAGCAGCCGACGCTCCCGTACCTGCTCGACGAGGGCGGCCAGCGGCGGCTGGGGTGAGTGGTCGTGCAGCCCCAGGGCGTCGGCGGCGGCGAGCGGGACGAGGGCCGGGTCGTGGAGTCCGGAGAGGTGCACGAAGCGCACACCGTCCGGGAAGGCCCGCTGCACCCGGGCGGCGATGCGCGCGGCGAGCCGGGTCTTGCCGACGCCGCCCGGCCCGGTCAGCGTCACCAGTCGTGCGCGGGCCAGCAGTTCGCGGCCCTGGGTCAGTTCGCCACGCCGGTCGACGAAGCTGGTCGTCTCGGCCGGTAGGTGGTGGTCCCGTCGTGGCGCTGATCCGCCCATGATCAGCCAGTCCTCTGGGGGGTGTGGTCCGAGGATCCGGACATTCCGGCTCCCCTTGCGCGGACCCTCACTCTCTCCCGGCTACGTACATATATGCACGCTCGGGTCACACCCGCGGGTGCACTTCGGCCGCTCCCCCTCGACCGCCGCGCCGCACGCGTACACTGCACGGCCGCTTTCGCTCTTGACCTGCTCATGCCATTAGCAGAACGATGTGCGCCACCCGCACCACGTACGTCGCACGGAACAACCCCACCTCCCACAAGGAGATTTCATGCGACTTCGCATACGAGGCTCCGGTGCCCGCACCGGCAGACGCACCGCCGCCCTCGCCACCCTCCTCGCCCTCGCCCTCGCGGCGCCCCTGTCCGCGACGGCACCGGACGCCACCGCAGACAGCGTGCCCAAGGCCGCCCCGGCGGCGGACGACGTCCGGCAGTACGAGATCCACCTGCACTCGACGGCCAAGGACCGCACGGCACTGCAGCGCGCGGGCGTGACCGTCGACGAGGCACACGGTCACGGGGTCGTCGTCTCCGGCCGCGCGGACCAGATCAGGAAGCTGCGCGCCCAGGGCTACGAGGTCACCCCGCTCGGCGCGGTGCCCGACCGGTCCGCCGGCGAGGACGACGTCCGGGTCTTCGACTTCCCGTCGGCCGACTCGAAGTACCACAACTACGCGGAGATGACGAACGAGATCAACTCGATCGTCTCGGCCAACCCGTCGATCGCGAGCCAGCGCGTGATCGGCAAGTCGTACCAGGGCCGGAACATCGTCGCCATCAAGATCAGCGACAACGTCGGCAGCGACGAGTCCGAGCCGGAGGTGCTGTTCACGCACCACCAGCACGCCCGCGAGCACCTCACCGTCGAGATGGCGCTCTACCTGCTGCGCGAGCTGACCTCCGACTACGGTTCCGACTCGCGCGTCACCAGCATGGTGAACAACCGCGAGATCTGGATCGTGCCGGACATCAACCCGGACGGCGGCGAGTACGACATCGCCACCGGCTCCTACCGCTCGTGGCGCAAGAACCGGCAGCCCAACTCCGGTTCGTCGTACGTCGGCACGGACCTCAACCGCAACTGGAACTACCGCTGGGGCTGCTGCGGCGGCTCCTCGGGGTCGACGTCCTCGGACACCTACCGGGGAACCGCGGCGGAGTCCGCGCCGGAGGTGAAGGTCGTCGCCGACTTCGTGCGCAGCCGGGTCGTGGGCGGCAAGCAGCAGATCAGGGCAGGGGTCGACTTCCACACGTACAGCGAGCTGGTGCTGTGGCCGTTCGGCTACACGTACTCCGACACCACGACCGGCATGACGGCCGACGACAACGCGGCGTTCAAGGCGGTCGGGCAGAAGATGGCCGCGAGCAACGGGTACACGGCGGAGCAGTCCAGTGACCTGTACATCACGGACGGGTCGATCGACGACTACCTCTGGGGTGTGCACAAGATCTTCGGCTACACCTTCGAGATGTATCCGAGGTCCGGCGGGGGTGGGTTCTACCCGCCCGACGAGGTGATCGAGCGGGAGACCTCCCGTAACCGGGACGCGGTGCTACAACTGCTGGAGAACGCGGACTGCATGTACAGGTCCATCGGGAAGGAGACCCAGTACTGCAGCTGAGGTGCGCGGTTCCCCGCGCCCCTTACTCGGCGTTCTCGTCGAAGTAGGCGTCCAGCACCGCGTCCAACTGGGCGTCCCACTCGGCGAAACGGCTCCTGGCCGGTGCTTCGATCTCGATCGGGTACCAGCGCCGGTCAGGAGTGTGGACGGTGACGGTGTAGCGCTTGCCGAAGCGTGCCGTCTCCGTCTCCACCGCGCCGATCTCGTCCCAGCGGAACTCGCACTCCTGGTCGTCCAGGCAGAGCCGTACGCCTCTGTGGTCGGCGACTATCCGCGACCGGCGGTCGGACGCCTCGAAGACGGGACCGTCGGCCGCGGCTTCCTCCTCCGGCTCCTCCGGCTCGGGGGAGGACGCCGTGTCCTTCTCCTCCGCCTCGGGTGCGGCCTCCTCGGCCTCGGCGACCTCAGGCTCCTTCTCCGGCCCGTCCTCCTCCGTCCGGGCGGACGCGGGTGACGTGAGCCCGGGGATGAAGGCCGGGTCGAATCCGGCGCCCTCCAGGGGCTGGCTGCTCGAACCTATGCGCTGCTCCACAGCGGAGCAGTATGGTCGACAAACCTGTGCCGCACACAGTCGGCCCCAACTTCGTTATCAGACGCCTACAAGAACCGGCCGCCCCACGGGAACGGCCCGGCCGCCTACACGAACAGGCTGAGCACCGCGGCGACCACGAACCCGGCCACCGACAGCACGCTCTCCAGGACCGTCCACGTCTTGAGCGTGTCGCGTTCGCTGATGCCGAAGTACTTGGCCACCATCCAGAAGCCTCCGTCGTTGACGTGGGAGGCGAAGATGGAGCCCGCGGAGATGGCCATGATGACCAGGGCGACGAAGGCCTGGGAGTGGTCGCCCTCGGCGAGCAGGGGCGCCACGATGCCGGCCGTCGTGACGATCGCGACCGTCGCCGAGCCCTGGGCGACGCGTAGGACCACGGAGATCAGGTAGGAGAGGACGATCACCGGCAGGCCCACATCGTGGAACGTGTCCGAGAGGGCCTGGGCGACACCGCTGGCCTTGAGGACCGCGCCGAAGATACCGCCCGCGCCGACCACCAGCAGGATGTTGCCGACCGGCTTGAGGGACGCCGTGGACACCGTCTCCAGGGACTTGCGGGACCAGCCGCGGCGGATGCCCAGCAGGTAGTACGCGAGGAACAGCGCGATCGTGAGCGCCACGAACGGGTTGCCGAAGAACTCGATGACCGAACGGAGCGTGGAGGGGTCCAGGGCGATCGAGGAGAAGGTCGCGGCGAGGATGAGGACCAGCGGGGTGCCGATGATGCCGAGGACCGTGCCGAGGGAGACCGGCTGCTCACTCGGCGCCACCCCGGCGGCCCGCTGCTCGTCGACGACGGCCTGCTTGGCCTCTTCCGCCGCCTCGACCATGTCCTGCGGCACGGCGACGAAGATGCGGCGGCCGATCCACGCCGAGTACGCCCACGCGGCCACCACGGCCGGCAGACCGCAGACGACGCCCATGAGGATGACCCAGCCGAGGTCCACGTGGAGGAGGCCCGCGGCGGCGACGGGCCCGGGGTGCGGCGGCAGGAACGCGTGCGTGACGGACAGGCCCGCGAGCAGCGGCAGACAGTAGAGCAGGATCGACTTGCCCGAGCGCTTGGCGGCGGCGTAGACGATCGGGGCCAGGACGAAGATGCCCACGTCGAAGAAGACCGGGATGCCGAAGATCAGGCCCGTGAGGCCCATGGCGAGCGGGGCGCGCTTCTCGCCGAACAGGCCGAGCAGGCGACCGGCCAGCACCTCCGCGCCGCCGCTGACTTCGAGGATCGCGCCGAGCATGGTGCCCAGGCCGATGATGATCGCGACATGGCCGAGGATGCCGCCCATGCCCGACTCGATGGTGGAGACGGCGTCCGACTTCTGGACCGTGCCGAAGAGTTCGGTGACCGACAGGCCGGCCGCGAGGCCGACGGCTATGGAGACCGCGAGCAGCGCGACGAACGGCTGGAGTCTCGTCCTGATGATGAGGAAGAGCAGCAGCGCGATGCCGAGCGCGGCGGTGAGGAGGAGTCCGGCGGTGCCGTCGACGAGGAGGAGCAGTCCTCCGGTGTGGGGTGGTGTCTCGGCGGGGGCGGACGCGGCGAGCGGATGGGACATTCGGGGGTCCTCTACGTAAATGCATGCAGGTTCTGGGTAGGGGGGAGCACGGCGCGGCGCATGGAGCGGCGCCGCGCCTCGGAAAAGCGGGGTGGGGGTGGGTCAGCCGAGGACGGCCAGGGCGTCGATCTCGATGAGGAGACCCGCGGGGAGGCCGACGTAGACGGTCGTGCGCGCGGCGGGCGGCTGGGTCAGCCCCTGCTCCTCGAAGTACGCGTTGTAGATCTCGTTCATCTCGGCGAAGTGGGCCACGTCCGTCAGGTAGACGCGGATCATCATCACGTCGTCCCAGGAGGCGCCGCCCTCCTGAAGGATGGCCTTGACGTTGGCCAGGGTCTGGAGGGTCTGCTCGCGCAGGGTCGGCCCGGCGGGGGTGGGCGCCTTGCCCTCCTCGGCGGGCAGGAAGCCGACCTGGCCGGCGACCTGGAGGATGTTGCCCTTCTTCACACCGTGCGAGAACTTCGCCGGCGGCGTGGTGTGGGTCTTCGGGGTGAGCGCGGTCTTGTCCGTCATACGGTGCCCTTCACTGGTGTTCTGCCGGAGTACTCCCCGCTGATGGCGTCCGCCGTGCGGCGCACCAGCGGCAGGAGGGTGAGGAGTTCGTCGGCGGTGACGACGACGTTCGGCGCGGAGACCGACATCGCGGCGACGACCCGGCCGTCGGCGCCGCGGATGGGGGCGGCGACGCAGTTGATGGACTCCTCGTGGCCGCCGAGGTCGGTGGCCCAGCCCTGTTCGCGCACCTTCTCCAGCTCGCGCAGGAACGCGCTCGCGTGGGGCGTCGAACGGGACGTGTACAGGGGGTAGTCGAGCTTCTCCGCGACGGCCCGCCGCTCGTGCTCGGGCAGGTCGGCCAGCAGCAGCTTCGCGACCGCGGCGACGGTGATGGCGACGGGCTTGCCGATGCGGGAGTACATCCGCACCGGGTAGCGGCTCTCGACCTTGTCGATGTAGAGGACCTCGTTCTCCTCGTACACGGCGAGGTGCACGGTGTGCCCGCAGCTCTCGTTGAGGCGGACCAGGTGCGGGTGGGCGATCTCGCGGACGTCGAGGTTCTCCATCGCCTCCTGGGCGAGCGCGAAGAGGCGGGCGCCGAGGCGGTAGCGCTGGTCGGACTGGCGGTAGACCAGGCCGTGCTCGTGGAGGGTGCGCAGCAGGCGCAGGGCCGTGGACTTGTGGACGCCGAGGCGGTCGGCGACCTGCCCCAGGTCGGCGGGGCCCTCGGCGAGCAGCGGCAGGATGCTGAGCGCGCGGTCGACGGTCTGGCTCATGGCGTACGTACCTCCTCGTCGGCCCGCTGGGGGTCCTCGGTCCAGCCGGGGCCGAGTCGCAGTCTCCCCCATGCCGCGTCGTCCAGGGCGGCGAGCCGGTCGGCGTGCTCCCGGGCGGGCGGCGCGGCGAGGTCACCGGGTGCGGTGAGGGCGGCGGCGGCCATGAGGTGCCCGTGCCGCAGCCGCTCCCGGACGGGCAGTCCGCGCAGGGTGGCGGAGAGGAACCCGGCGGCGAAGGCGTCGCCCGCGCCGACGGCGGCGACGACCTCGACCCGCGGTGCGGGGACGAAGGTGACGTCCCGCTTCTCGAAGACGGTGGCTCCGGCGGCGCCCTGCTTGACGACCAGCACCTCGGGTTCGGGGAGGGCGGCGCGGACGGCTTCCGCGCTGTGCAGTCCCCAGGCCTCGTCCTGGCCCACGAACACCAGGTCCGCGCCCCGGGCGAGGTCGCGCAGCACCCGGGGTGCGTCCAGGTCGCGCCACAGGCCGGGCCGGTGGTTGACGTCGAAGGAGACCAGGGGGCGGCCGGGGCGGCGGGCGGTCAGCTCGCGCATCAGGTCCAGGCAGCTGCCGGACAGCGCGGCCGTGATCCCGGACAGGTGCAGCACCCGTCCGGCGCGCACCGCCGCAGGGTCGGGGTCCGTCACGCTCATCGCGGACGCGGCGGAGCCGGCCCGGTAGTACGCGACCTCGTGCGCGTCGTCGGCCCGGTCCCCGGCCGTGCGGAAGTAGATGCCCGTCGGGCGGTCGGGGTCGCGGCGCACGTGCGCCACGTCGACCCCGTAGCCGCCGATCGCCTCGACCAGGTGATCACCGAAGGGGTCGTCCCCGACCCGGCTGACCCACCGCACGGAGTGTCCCGCCGCCGCCAGCACGCACGCCACGTTGGACTCCGCCCCGCCGATCCCCCGGTCGAAGGAGGGGACGTCGGCGAGGCGGCCCGGCCGGGAGGGCCGGAACGTGACCATGGACTCGCCGAGCGCGACGACGTCCACGACGCCGGGGGTGTCGCAGGGTCCGGTGGGGGTCACGATGCTCGTAGCTCCTCGGCGGCTTCGGTGGGTGGCGGTTTCATTGACCGGCGGTGGCCGAGATGTTAGACAGCGTTCAGCGACATACGCAATGAAGGTTGCAAGCACTGCAACAGTGCAGATCAGGAGGCTCCATGCCAGCCGACACCGCCGCCGAGTCCCTCGCCCGGCTCGCCGCAGAGCGCGTCGACCACCGCTTCAAGGGCCTCCCCCCGGACGCCGACGGACTGACGGTCGGGGAGTTGGCGGCGCAGCGCCGGAACCTGTTCACCGGGGGCTTCGCCACCCCCGTGCTCGCGCTGTCCGCCGAGCGCCTGGAGCACAACCTGAGGCTCATGGAGACGTACGCGGCCCGGCACGGCCTGGCCTTCGCGCCGCACGGCAAGACCTCCATGGCCCCGCAGCTGTTCCAGCGGCAGATCGAGCACGGGGCGTGGGGCATCACGCTGGCGGTTCCGCACCAGGTGCGGGTGGCGCGCGCGTTCGGCACCCGGCGCGTGTTCCTCGCGAACGAACTGGTCGACGCGGCGGCCCTGCGCTGGATCGCGGCCGAGCTGGACGCCGACCCGGACTTCGCGTTCGTCTGTTACGTCGACTCCGTGCGCGGGGTCGAGCTGATGGACGCGGCCCTGCGAGGTGCCACGCGCCCCGTCGACGTCGTGGTCGAACTCGCCGCCGGCGAGGGCGCCCGGACCGGTGTCCGCACGGAGGCGGAGTGCGCGGCGGTCGCCGACGCCGTGGCCGCCACGCGGACGCTGCGGCTGGTCGGCGTCGCGGGCTACGAGGGCGAGGTGCCGAAGGCCGACCCGGAGCGGGTGACGGCCTGGCTGCGCCGGCTGGTCGCGCTCGCCGCCGACTTCGACAAGGCGGGACGCTTCACCGGCCTGGACGAGATCGTCGTCAGCGCGGGCGGCAGCGCCTGGTTCGACGCGGTCGCCGAGGTCTTCGCGGAGATCCCCGAACTCTCCCGCCCCGTCCTGAAGTTGCTCCGCTCGGGCGCCTACGTCTCGCACGACGACGGCCACTACCGCAAGCTCACCCCGTTCAACCGGGTGCCCGAGGAGGGCGCCCTGGAGCCCGCGTTCCGGCTGTGGACGCAGGTGGTGTCACGGCCCTCCGGCGAGCAGGCCTTCGTCAACGCGGGCAAGCGGGACGCGGCCTACGACCTCGACCTGCCCTTCGCGCAGGTGATCCGCCGGGACGGCACCGAGCGCCCGGCCACCGGCGTGTCGGTGACGGCCCTGTCCGACCAGCACGCCTGGCTGAGCACCACTCCGGAGGCCGATCTGGAGGTCGGCGACTGGGTCGGGCTCGGGCTGTCCCACCCGTGCACCTCGTTCGACAAGTGGCAGCTGATCCCGGTCGCGGAGGCGGACGGCACGGTCGTCGACTACGTGCGTACGTTCTTCTAGGAGGCAAGGGCGATGGAAGAGCTCGTCATCCGGGACGCGGACGTCGTCGACGGCTCGGGCGGGGACGCGTACCGGGCCGATGTGGTGGTCGACGGCGGCCGGATCGTGGGGATCGTCAAGGAGGCCGCCGCGGCCGGCTGCCAGCGGCCGAAGGCGCGCCGGGAGCTGGACGCCGAGGGGCTGGTCCTCTCCCCCGGCTTCGTCGACATGCACGCCCACAGCGACCTGGCCCTGCTGCGCGACCCCGACCACAGCGCCAAGGCCGCGCAGGGCGTGACGCTGGAGGTCATCGGCCAGGACGGCCTGTCGTACGCGCCGGTCGACGACCGCACGCTCGACGAGGTGCGCCGCGCGATCGCCGGGTGGAACGGACCCGGGGACGACATCGACTTCGACTGGCGCACGGTCGGCGAGTACCTGGACCGGCTGGACCGGGGGATCGCCGTCAACGCGGCCTACCTGATCCCGCAGGGCACGGTCCGGGCGCTCGCCGTCGGCTGGGAGGACCGCCCGGCCACCGCGCGGGAGCTGGACCGGATGCGGCAGTTGGTCGCCGAGGGCATGGAGCAGGGCGCCGTCGGCATGTCGTCGGGGCTGACGTACACGCCCGGCATGTACGCGCGGGACGCCGAACTGACCGAACTGTGCAAGGTGGTGGCGTCCTACGGCGGCTACTACTGCCCGCACCACCGCTCCTACGGCGCCGGCGCCCTGGAGGCGTACCGGGAGATGGTCGCGCTGACCCGGGAGGCGGGCTGCTCCCTCCATCTCGCCCACGCCACCATGAACTTCGGCGTGAACAAGGGCCGGGCGCCCGAGCTGCTGGCCCTGCTGGACGAGGCCCTCGCGGCCGGGGCCGACATCAGCCTCGACACGTACCCCTACACGCCCGGCTGCACCACCCTCGCGGCCATGCTGCCGAGCTGGGCGAGCGAGGGCGGACCCGAGCAGGTCCTCAAGCGGCTGGCGGACCCCGGCACGGCCGAGCGGATCCGCCACGACCTGGAGGTCACCGGCTCGGACGGCTGCCACGGCGTGCCCATCGAGTGGGACACCATCGAGATCTCGGGCGTGAACGACCCGGCCCTCGCGGACTACGTCGGCCGGACGATCGAGGAGTCGGCGGCCGTCCGGCGGGAGGACCCCTGGGTGACCGCGCGCGGCCTGCTGCTGGCCGACCGGCTGGCCCCGACGATCCTCCAGCACGTGGGCCACGAGGAGAACGTCCGGGAGATCATGCGCCACCGGGTGCACACGGGCGGCTCGGACGGCATCCTCCAGGGCGCCAAGCCGCACCCGCGCGCCTACGGCACGTTCCCGCACTACCTCGGGCACTACGTACGGGAGTTGGGGGTGCTGTCGCTGGAGGAGTGCGTCGCGCATCTGACGTCGCGTCCGGCGGCGCGGCTGAGGCTGCCGGACCGGGGGCTGGTCCGTGAGGGATACGTGGCCGACCTGGTCCTCTTCGACCCGGCGACGGTCGCGGCGGGCTCCACCTTCGAGGAGCCGCGCCGCCTCCCGACGGGCATCCCGTACGTCCTGGTCGACGGCCGGTTCGTGATCGAGGACGGCCGGCGCACGGACGTGCTGGCGGGCCGGGCGGTCCGCGGGACTCCTCCCGCGTGACCGCCCGGCCGGCACCCTGTCCCAGAACCTGCCCTACGGCTTGGGCAGGGTGCAGCCGCTCGCGCTCAGGTCGAGCTTGTTGTCGATGCCGAAGCAGGCCGGGATCCCGTAGGTCTGCTGGGCGTAGTTGATGCCCTTGCGGACGGTCACGGTGCCGTTCGCGTCGACCTCACAGGGGTTGTTCACCGTGCAGCGTTCGCCGTCCTCGTTGCCGGTGTTGTTGACGGCGACGACCTTGCCGGTGGCCTCGTCGACGACGGGCGAGCCGGACGTGCCGCCGATGGTGTTGCAGGCCGAGGTGTAGCGGACCGAGTCCTTCCAGGTCCAGTCGCCCTCCTTCAGGGTGGGCACGAACCCGTCGACGGAGCAGCTGTAGATCCGCTTCCAGTAGCCCGAGGGGATGCTGATGGCGGTGCCGGCGACCGGGTGAGCGTCGTTCAGCGTCAGCGCGTTGATGTTGTACGAGCTCTTGATCTGCGCGTACGTGGTGGTGAGCTGGTACAGCGCGACGTCCGTGTCGGTCATCGTGCCGTAGGCGAGCTTGGCGGCGCGCAGGGTCGCGACGCGCGAGCCGGAGGCGTTGAGCAGGCTGAAGGTGCGGCTGGACGCCTTGTCGACGAGGACCTCGCCGGGCCCGGGGAAGCCGGACTCCAGACAGTGGCCGTTGGTCATCACGAGCGCCGGGTCGTTGCTCTCGGAGTCCGGCATGCGGACGACGGAGCCGGAGCAGTTGCTGAGCGCGACCGTGCCGGCGAAGTTGACCGCCTTGGCCGACGGGTTGAGCCCCGTCAGCGTCTGCTCCACGGACGAGACCACGCCGGAGACGGCGGACGTGGCCGAGCCCGTGTCCGCGGCCTTGCCGACGCCCGTGGGGGCGGCTTCGGCAGCGGTCGCGGGGGCCGCGCCGGCCCCGGCTATCGCCAGGGCGAAGAACGCGGCGGCGAGAGGTTTTCTCATGGGGGGTCCCCTCTTGCGACGGAGGCGGCCGGAAATCTTCCGGCCGCCCGTGTGTTGTCATGCACATTGTGATCGTCGCAAGGCGGGCAGGGCAAGGAGTAGTTCCACAAGCGGAACCAGCGCGTCCTGCCCGACCCTACTCAACCGCCCTCACCGGCCGGTTACTTGGGCCCCTTCGTGCCGCCGGGGCCGTGGCCCGGTTTCCCCTCGGATCTGCCCGGGGGCGTCGCGGTGGTGTCGGGGGCGGAGGTCGTCGGGGTGACGGCCGGGCCGTCGGAGGCCGGGGGCGCGCTGTCCGTCGCACCGTCGGACGGAGTGCGGCTCGCGGCCTCCGGCGGGCTCGCCGCCTCCGTCGGACTCGCGGACGCGCTCGCGGACTGCTCACCGCGATCCCCCGGCCGGCCGGCGAGCGGCGCGGCGGGAGTCGAGGCCGGGTCGGTGCCCGTGGGCGCGGCCGGCGACTCCCCCGCCGTCGGGCCGCTCCGGCCGCCCTCGCCGCCCCGCGTCCCGGAGGGCGCCCCCGAGAAGGAGAACCCGGCGATCAGAGCCGCCGCCGACACGGCCCCCACGGCACCGGCGGCGACCGCCACCCGGCGCGACCGCCAGGGACTCGTCCGGCGCCGGGCACGGTGCCCCGCCCCGGACCGGCGCCCCGCCGGGACCACCGGCAGCTCGCGCGTGTCGCCCACGGCGCCTGCGGCTCCCGCGGTGTCGACGGCGCCCGTGATGTACATGGCGTGCGTCGCTCCCACGGGACCGGTGGCACCGCCACCTGTGCCGCCGGCGACGCCGCCGCCGCCCGTGGCGCCCGCGCGACCCGCGGCGTCGGCACCCGTGGCGCCCGTGGGGCTCGGACCGGTGAGGCCCGCGCCGTCGGTGAGGCGCGCGCCGCCGGTGGCACCCGGGACTCCGGCGGCTCCCGGAACTCCGGCAACTCCGGTGACTCCCATGACCCCCGTGCCCGCCGGGCCGTGCATTGCCTCGGTGAGTCCGGCGGCCCCGGTGAGCCCGGCGGCCTCGGACGACCCAGCAGCCCCGGTGAGCCCGGCGGCCCCGGAGATCCCCGTGGCCCCGGCGGCGGCCCCTGTAGCCCCCGCCTCCCCCATGACCCCCGCCGTGCCCCCCGGGCCCGGGTCGCCGTACACGTCCTGCCATCCGTGCGCCGCCGCCGGATCGGCGTACCCGTCGTACGCCGGGGGCGGGGCGGCCTGCGGCAGGTACACGTTCGGCGGCCCCTGGGGCTCGCCGCCGTTCACTCCGTCGGCGTATTCGAATGACTTGGACATGGCGGCGCATTCTAGGGACAGGAGGTACTGGTGGGACAGCGCTCGGCGATATCCACCCAAACCGCCGCGTCTCACGTGGCGGAAAACACGACCCGAGAGGCGTTACCGGGCCGTAAGCTCCCAGACATGCAGGTGATCCAGTCGACCAAGCTCGCCAACGTCTGTTACGAGATCCGGGGCCCGGTGCTCGAGGAGGCGATGCGGCTGGAAGCGGCCGGCCACCGGATCCTCAAGCTGAACACCGGCAACCCGGCGGCGTTCGGCTTCGAGTGCCCGCCCGAGATCCTGGAGGACATCCTCCGCAACGTCTCCTCGGCCCACGGCTACGGGGACGCGAAGGGCCTGCTGGCCGCGCGCCGCGCGGTCGTGATGCACAACCAGACCCTCGGCATCGAGACGGACGTCGAGCACGTCTTCATCGGCAACGGCGTCTCCGAGCTGATCGTGATGGCGATGCAGGGCCTGCTGGACGACGGCGACGAGGTCCTCGTACCCGCGCCCGACTACCCGCTGTGGACCGCCGCCGTCTCCCTGTCCGGCGGCACCGCCGTGCACTACCGCTGCGACGAGCAGGCCGACTGGATGCCCGACCTCGCCGACATCGAGCGCAAGGTCACCGACCGCACCAAGGCGATCGTGATCATCAACCCCAACAACCCGACGGGGGCCGTCTACGACGAGGCGATGATCAAGGGCCTGACCGACATCGCCCGCCGCCACAACCTGCTGGTCTGCTCGGACGAGATCTACGACAAGATCCTCTACGACGACGCCGTGCACACCCCGACCGCCAAGGTCGCCCCGGACCTGCTCACCCTCACCTTCAACGGCATGTCGAAGGCCTACCGGGTGGCCGGCTACCGGGTGGGCTGGATGTCGATCTCCGGGCCGCGCGCGCACGCCGACTCCTACATCGAGGGCCTGACGATCCTGGCGAACATGCGCCTGTGCGCGAACATGCCGGGACAGCACGGCGTGGTCGCCGCGCTCAGCGGGCGGCAGACGATCAACGACCTGGTGCTGCCGGGCGGGCGGCTGCGCGAGCAGCGGGACGTGGCCTACGAGCTGCTCACCCAGATCCCGGGCGTGACATGCGTGAAGCCCAAGGGGGCGCTGTACCTCTTCCCGCGCCTCGACCCCAAGGTCTTCAAGATCAAGGACGACCGCCGCATGGTCCTGGACCTGCTCCGGCGCGAGAAGATCATGGTCGTGCAGGGCACGGGCTTCAACTGGCCGGAGCCGGACCACTTCCGGGTGGTGACGCTGCCGACGGTCGGGGATCTGCGCGACGCGGTGGGGCGGATCGGGCACTTCCTGGACGGCTACAGCCAGCCCTGACCGGGCCACCCCCTCACCCTATGTGTGCATGCGGTCCGGTTTTGTGAACAACTCAACTTTAGACGAAATCTAAGCTAGGATGGTTTCCTGCAAGCGTTCAGGAGGCCCTCCCATGTACGAACCGATCCGCACCAAGTCGGTCCACAGCACGGTGGACGGCCCCAACCCGGACTTCCCCCACCGTTCCCGCGAGGAAGAGCTGGACATCCAGCTCGCGGGTCATCTCGCCGCGCTGCTCACCGTCACGGACGAGCTGCGCGCGGCGGACGGCTCGGCCGACCTGGACACCGCGGCGGAGCGGCTCGCGGAGCAGGTGCGCCGACTGCGCGGCGGGCGCGTGCTGGCCCGTGCGCCCATGAGCGGCAGCCGGCGCGAGAAGAGCGCCGCGGCCCTGCACCGGCGGGCGCACGCCCTGGCGGGCCGCGCGCTGGTCGTCGCCGCCTCCCGTGCCGACACGGCGGCCGCGATCCTGGCCGCCGAGCGGATGGACGCGCACACGGCGGCTCTCGAGCCGCGCCCCCTCGCGTCCCGCTGAGCCCCAAGGGGCTCCCCTGACGGCCCCGGTCCGCGCGCACCCGCAGCGACGCGCGGACCGGGCGCCACAATCCCCTTCGTGAGGGCTCGCGGGTACCCGCGCCCGGAGCCCGTCATTCCTGTTGCATACCGGGATCGTCAGAATCGTCCTCGCGGTCGTGCTGATCGGCGGCGTGGTGGCAGCTGTCGTGGCCGGCCGGCAAGGGGAGGACACGGGCACGGCAACGAAGACCGTGCGCGCGGTGATCGGATCGGAGAAGGCGGAGTTCTTCGCCGATCCCGACGTGGTGCAGGCCCTCGCCGCCAAGGGCTACACCGTCGAGGCGGAGACCTCGGGGTCCTGGGCCATGGAGGGCCTGGACCTCAAGGGGTACGACCTCGCCTTCCCGTCCAGCCAGGCGCCCGCCGTCGAACTCGCCGGACGCGTGCGGCCCGCCCGGTTGGCTGCGGTGGTCAGGCGGCGAGCCGGTGAGGGCCCGGGGCGGTGGGCTCCATGTAGCTGCTGGGGTCCACGGGCGTGCCGTCGAAGCACTCCAGGCCTGTTAACCGAACTAACTCGGCTGTCTTCGCAGGTCAGACCGGGTATCTGCTAGCTTCCCGATGTGCTTGATGAGCAGCGGCCCGGAAGGGACCTGAGGAACTTTGTCCTGCCTGAGTTAGGCCAGTTACTGAAGACGGGAGATCCCTGGGAGCCGTACAGGGTGCTGGATCGACTCGGGAGGCCGGTCGAGCCCGCTGCGCTATATCTCAAGGAGCTGATGGCGAGGGACAGCTCGCCGTTGACGCCACGTTCGTACGGCATGGATCTGCTGCGCTGGTTCCGGTTCTTGTGGGGGCTCGCGATCGAGTGGGACCGTGCGACCCGGGAAGATGCCCGGGACTTCATGTTGTGGATGAAGGTGGCGGACAAGCCGCAACGCGTGCATTGGCGCCACCGAGGCAGGGCTCTCTCCGCGGTCCCACCGCCTCGCAGTGACAGGCCGGCGCCGGGGACACCGAATCCGGTGACTGGTAAACCCACGGTCGGGACCAAGTACTCGCCGGCAACCCGGGCTCATTGCAGAGCAGCCTGACCCACGCCGAGGAGAAGCTTGCCCAACTCGACGCCCAGATCTCCCGGAAGCACGAGTCTGTCGACCTGGGAATTCCTACCTTCCGGGAGACCGTTGCTCGCACCACTGCGGCGGCCACCCCGCCGGAGCCTGCGTGACTGAACGGCTGTCACTCCGGAGTGCTCAGCGGGCACCACCACAGAATGCGGCGCTCGGTCGAGCTTCATCCACGCGGATGATCTACACCACTCCGGCCCCGGACACGGCCCACGTTCTACGGGCGGCGGGCCAGCAGGTGGGTGTCGAGGAAGCCCCGCTCGGTCGCTGGGTCATGGAGCAGCCGAGCCACCGTGACGAGTCCGGCACCGGCGAGCAACTCGGCAAACTGGTCCGCCGGCCAGCTATAGGCAGGCGCCACCTTGTGGTCGAAGCGGACAGGCTCCGGCCCCTCGGTTCCGAAGAAGGACACCAGGAGCAGGCCCCCTGGTGCCAGGACACGCACCTGCTCAGCGAGCAGCGCGGGCAATTCTTCGGGTGGGGTATGAATCATCGAGTAGTGGGCCAGCACTCCGCCGAGCGCGCCGTCCTCGACCGGCAGGGCCTCCATCCGCGCTTCGTCGAACCGCAGCGCTGGCTGGGTCCGCCGAGCGTGGTCGACCATGGCCGGGGAGAGGTCGATCCCGAAGGCGTCCAACCTCAGATCGTGCAGCATGGCCGTCAAATGACCGGGTCCGCACCCGACGTCGGCTACCCGCAGGTTCCCCGTGCCACGCACGAGCTCGGCGAAGGTGCCGATCATGTTCCGCGCGAACGGCTGCGTCTCCAACTGATTAGCGAACATCGACGCATACAGATCGACGACCCCGTCATAGGCCGCCCTGGTTTCGTCCTGGTGATTTAACACGGGAAGGAAGCTAACACCCGCGCCGTTCACGGCAGTTCTCCGGGCCCATACCGGCTCCCTCCCCGCAGGACTGATCGTCCTGTCACCTGACCACGGGACGCCCCGGTAGTTCGGAGAAGGCAGCACCCGAGCTTCTTCTACCGGCGCAGAGCACTTGTTCCGTGGCTGTCGTGTTCCTGCGGTCACGGCCGGGGAGCGTTCGCTGAACTCTCCGGTCAGACGGTCGAATGGGGGCCGGGAAACCTTGGGGCATAGGTTGACGGCATGGTGGAGGGGGCGAACTCCGCGGCTCAGACCATGCCGCAGGAGCAGCAGACAAGGGGGCGGCATGCCGCCCGGCGGAAGAAGGACAAGGGCGGACTGGCTCGTTCGTCCTTGCTGATGGCTGTTGGCACGGTGGTGTCACGGGCGACGGGACTGATCCGCCAAGTGCTGCAGGCCGCAGCGCTGGGGACGGGCTTGCTGGCCAGTACGTACAACACGGCGAACACCGTGCCGACGAGCCTGTACACGCTGCTGATCGGTGGCGCGCTCAACGCCGTGTTGGTGCCGCAGCTGGTCCGAGCCAGGGCAACGCAGCCCGATGGCGGACGCGCTTACGAGCAGCGTCTGGTCACGCTTGTGGTCTGTGTACTGGGTGTAGGGACGGCGCTGGCGGTGTGGGCGGCGCCGCAGATCGTGGGCCTGTATATGCGGGACACCCCGGACAGTCACGAGGCGTTCGAGCTGACGGTGACGTTCGCGCGGTTCCTGTTGCCGCAGATCTTCTTCTATGGGCTGTTCAGCATCTACGGGCAGGTGCTGAACGCTCGCGAGAAGTTCGGCGCGATGATGTGGACCCCGGTGCTGAACAACGTGGTGCTGGTCGGCATGTTCGCCGCCTATCTGGGGCTGATGACGGTTCCCGACCGGGTGGAGGACATCACCGCCGACCAGGTGCAGTTGCTGGGGCTCGGGACGACGGCAGGAATCGCCCTGCAGGCCCTGGCACTGATCCCGTTCGCGCGGGCAGCCGGTTTCCGTTTCCGCCCGCGGTTCGACTGGCGGGGCACCGGCCTGGGCAAGAGCGTCCACGCGGCGAAGTGGACGCTGTTGTTCGTCCTGGCCAATCAGGTCGCCCTGACGGTGGTCACGAACTACGCCAACGCCGCCGACCAGGAGCTTCCGCAGGCCGGCGCGGGCTACTCGGCCTACACCTACGCGCAGACCATCTGGATGCTGCCGCAGTCGATCGTGACGGTATCCCTGGTGACGGCCTTGCTGCCGCGTATGAGCCGGGCCGTCGCTGAGGGGCGCATCCCGGACGTACGCGCGGACCTGTCCCGGGTGCTGCGGATCAGCGGCGTGGTCATTGTGCCCGCCGCGTTCCTCTTCCTCGCCCTGGGCCCGCAGATCTCCTCGCTGCTGTTCGCCCACGGGGCGGCGGACGCCGCCTCGGCCCGCCCGCTGGGGTACATGCTGCAGGCGTTCGGACTCGGGCTCATCCCGTTTTCCGCCCAGTATCTGCTGTTGCGCGGCTTCTACGCCTTCGAGGACACCCGCACTCCGTTCTTCATGGCGGCGTCGATCGCTGGCGTGAACATCGCCCTGGCCACCGCGTGCCATTTGCTCCTGCCCGCCCGCTGGGCGGTCGTCGGCATGGCCGGCGCCTACACCCTCTCCTACGTGGCCGGTCTTGCACTCACCGCGCATCTGCTGCGTAGGAGGCTTGGGGGGCGCATCGACGACGGCGGCCTGCGCCGCACTTACGTGAAACTGTTCTGCGCCGCGGGTCCGGCTGCTGGGTTGGGCTGGGCTGCAGCGCGTGCGTGTGCGGGCCTGGGAAGTGGAACGTGGCCCACGGCCGTCGCACTGGCTACCGGGGCGCTGGCGACAGCCGTGGGGTATCTCCTTCTCGCCCGGCTGATGAAGGTCAACGAGTTGCGTCGTCTGCCCGGGATGCGCTGAGTACAGGCAGACGATGCAAGGAGGCCGGTAGGAACACCACTTGCAGCGCAGGATCGCGACCGGGCCGTCGTTGTCGCCCGGGCTGAGGCCCATGCCCCGTAACTGACGCCGGGTGACCAAGCCATCGGGGACAGCGCCGCGGTCGTACTCCGGCAGGGTCGCGTCGGTGCGGGGCACGCGCTTGATCTCGCGACCTCTTCCGATTCCCACAACAGAACGGCTCCCCACCGGTTGGTGTCCGGATCGGAGAGCCACATCTTGAAGCGAAGCCCAGGCACCTCGGAGAACGCGGCGACGGATTCCTCACGCAGGTACTCACGCATGGACTCGATGGTCTGTCCGGAGGCGGACAGGTCCCACCACACGATGTCGGCACGCATGGCGCTCCTTCCTTCCGAGACGGAATCCGGCTGTCGGCTGGCCACGGGCACGCGGTTACGGCGCGATGCAGGTGATGAGTTCACAGGCGGTCCAGGCGCTGTGGAGGGTGGGGCGGCCAGGGCCCGAGAGCAGGTAGCTTCTCCGCCGCCACCGGTGACACCGCGGGCGTACGTCCGGCCAGCCAGGCCGCCAGGTCGCGCACGCCTCCGGCAACCACCGTGCCCGGCGGCCCGTCGCCGACGGACCACTGGCGGCCCACGTCCTCGGCACGGACACGTATGCCTGCCGGAAGGCGGCTGAGGAGGAAGTCGATGGCGTGTGCGGCCAGGTCCTCGGGCCAGTCGTCCGGCCGCACGCCGAGTTCCAGATCGACCATGTGGATCCATGTCTCGCGCCAGCGTGCGAAGACGGTTGCGGCAAGGTTCGCGTTGCGGAACGTGACCGGACGGCTCCAGTCCACGTCGGCGGCGCGTGCCCAGGATGCCTCCAGCCCGGCGGTGTGTACGGCGAGTTGCGCGCGGTGCTCGGCTGCGCTGCGGCCAGCCGTCGCCTCGATGATCGCGTTGCGCTCGTCGACCCCGCCGTCGTAGCCCGCTACGAGTTCACCGCGCAGGGCATGTTCCGCGAGACGGGCGAACATTCTCGCATTGTCGGTGAGATGGGCGAGGACGTGGCCGCGTGACCAGCCCGGAAGGGCGGATGCCTCGGCGACCTGCTGGTCGCTCAGTCCGGCCACGAGCCTTTCCAGTGTCCGGTGGGCTTCGATCACAGCTGCGACAGGAGGTTGCATGACCCTCCGTCCTACAGGGCCGGGGTCTGGTTGAGGACAGCCGGGGCCTGGGCAGCGAGTTCCTTGAGTGGTTCACCGCTAAGCCGACATACCGTCCACTCGTTCAGCAGCTCCACGCCGAGCGACTTGTAGAACTCGATGGTCGGTTCGTTCCAGGCAAGGACCCACCACTCGAAGCGCTCGTAGCCGTTCTGTCGACAGACCGCGGCCAGGGAGGCGAGCAGAGCCTTGCCGTGTCCTCCACCTCGGGCGTGCGACCGTACGTAGAGGTCCTCCAGGTGCATGCCGCGCGTGCCAGTCCAGGTCGAGAAGCGAGGAAACCACAGGGCATAGCCCACGGCCTGCCCCGTCTCGTCGTCCTCAGCGATCAGTGCGAAAGCAGCGGGATGCTCTCCGAACAGCGCGTCGCGGAGCTGCTCCTCGGTCGCACGGGCCTGCTCAGCAGCGCGTTCGTACTCAGCGAGTTCGCGGATCATCGCGCGGATCTCCGCGATGTCGTCCTCAGTGGCGGCCCGGATCATGCCGGAGATCATCGGCCACCGTACCGAGCCGTGTCCATCCGATTCCGCGCCTTCTCCCCGGCGTGCACCCGACCATGGTCTTCGCCTCGACGGCCCAGCTGCGGAACACGTCCGCAGCTGGGCCGACAAGAGCCTTGTGGCGCATCAACACGCTTGGCGATGCTGCCTCGATGATGACTTCCGTCGTTGCATTCGTCGGTGCGGCCTTCCTGATCGCCATGGTCCCAGGGCCAAGCACGGTCGTGATCCTGCGCCGAGCGGTGGTGAACGGCCGGAGGACCGGCATGGCCACGGTCATGGGTAACGAGTGCGGGGTGCTGCTGTGGGGCCTCGCCGCGGCCTTCGGTCTCTCCGCCCTACTGCTGGCCTCGCAGGTCGCCTACGACGTCATCCGGATTGCCGGCGCCGCGGTGCTGGTGTGGATGGGAGCGCGTGCCTTGTGGCAGGCGAGGCGAGCTGGACAGCCGGATCAGGGGCCGGCGGAAACAGCTCCGGTGTCGCTTCGGCGGGCGTTCTGGCAGGGCCTCGTCACCAACTTCGCCAATCCGAAGGCCGGTGTGTTCGCCGTGTCCTTCCTGCCGCAGTTCGTGCCGCATGGAGCCGCTGTTCTTCCGACGCTGCTCGCCTTCTCGGTGATCTGGGCCGTGGTCGACTTGATCTGGTACCTACCGTTGGTCTGGCTGGCCGGACGTGTCGGAGGAGTGCTTCGGCGGCAGTCCGTTCGGCACCGGATGGAGCAGGTCTCCGGGGCGCTCCTGGTCGGGCTGGGGGTGCGTCTGGCTACCGAGTCTTAGAAGCCATTGTCCGTGCGGCGAGGCAGCCAGCCCAACTTTTCTGGGCCAGAGCCGCCCACTGGGTGGTGGTGTTTCTGTGGATTCCGAAGAGGTCGCACATGACGATCGGCGGGAGTTCACCGGCCATGCCGAACAAGGCCGTGTTGCGGGCGGCGATGGCCGGCAGGCCAAGGTAACTGCGCGGCGCCCGGCGGGTCTCTGTCAGCCCGCGTGCGGACGGCGATGGCTCGCATCGCATGAACTGTAGGAAAGCCTCGTGGCTGCTGCGGCGAGGGTGGCCAGGGCGAGACAAGAGGCCATGATCGCGGCCATCGGCGCGGGGCTGCGCGTACCGAACAGCCCGACCAGCGGGGAAACACCGGCTCCGAGGAGAAACTGGCCACCGCCCAGCAGGGCCGACGTGGCTCCGGGGGCCGCGCGTCCGCGGCTCTGGGCAATGGTGACGACGGCGGGGAAGAAGACCCCGAACGCGGTGAGAGCGAACAGGAGACACAGCCAGGTGACGGGCAGGCCGCTGCCGACGGTCACCTGGACGAGCAGCAGGGCTGCCGGTCCCGCCAGCGCCAGCACACCACTGGCGACGAGGAGAGTTTCGGCCGACCAGCGTCTGGCCAACCATCCGTAGGCCAGACTGCCGGCCATATTGCCGACGGCATTGACACCGTAGACGAGGCTGGAGAGGGCCGGGTCGAGGTGGTAGATGTCCTGGAAGACAAAGGTGGTCCCGGCGATGTAGGCGAAGACCGCCGCTCCGCCGAAGGCCAGGGCCAGCACCGGGGCGAGCACCGCGCGCCGGGCGGCGACCCGACCGATGGCCCGCAAGCCGCCGGCCAGTCCTCCGGTGAGGCGCGCCTGCGGCGGATGGGACTCCGGCACCCAGCGCAGCACGCCCAGGGTGAGGAGCAGGCCGACAACGGCGAGGAACGCGAAGACGTACCGCCAGGACACCACCAGCAGCAGTGCGCCCCCGGCCAGCGGGGCCAGGACCGGGGCCGTGGCGGTGATCGCTCCTAATCGTGAGAACACCGTGGCGAGTTCACCGTCGCCGACGAACAAATCTGAGACGACCGCGCGGGCCACGACGATCCCAGCGGCTCCCGTGATGCCCTGCCCGAGTCGTGCCGCGTTGAGCACCGCCAAGTCGGGGGCCAACGCACACACGGCGGAGAACACGGCGAACAGCCCGGTCCCGACGACCAGGACCGGGCGGCGCCCCACCACGTCACTGATCGGTCCCAGGACGAGTTGCCCGACGATGATCCCCGCCAGGAAGCCGGTCAGTGACATCTGCGCGCCGGAGGCATCGGTACCCAGGGAACGTGCCAGATCCGGAAGCCCGGGCACATACATGTCCGTGGCCAGTGGGCTGGCAGCGCTCAGCCCGGCCAAGACCACCAGCAGCCGTGCCTGCCGCCGGGCCGCGGCCTGGGGAACGCGGAGAGTCCGGGGTGGTTTCCCGGTGTGGTGAGCGGTCATAGCGCCGGAGCCGCTCCCTTCGCGTCCGTGAGTGCCTGCTCCGGTCTGGCTGGCGTCTCCACTTCGGGCTCGGCCTCGGCGACCTGCTCCAGCAGCCCGGCGGCGATCTGCAACACGCCTCGCTCGGCTGGCGACAACGTCTGGCGCAGCGCCGCAGCCAGCCAGGCATTGCCGTCCCGCACATGCTCACGCAGCGCTTCTCGGCCCGCCTCGGTGATCACGAGGTTCTGGCGGCGTGCATCCACCTCGCTGCGTGAACGACGGATACGGCCCTGCTCCTCCAACTCATTGAGCACCCGGGTCAGTGACTGCGTCTGCAGCCCCTCAATGGCGGCCAACTCGGAAGGCGTCAACGCGCCGCTGTGCCGAAGGTTCGCAAGAACCGACGCGGCCAGCCGCGTCAGTGACCGGCCGGCCCCCGGCTGCTCCGCGCGCAGTCGTGAGGCCAGCCGGGACACTCCCCACCGCAACGACTCGGCAAGCCTCAGGTGGTCCGCCTCTGTATCCCCATCCATGATTACCAAGCTAAAGCTTCGTAAGTTGGTGAAGCAATCCCGAAGATGCGTCTATTTGGAAAGCTCAAGCTTGCCTTCCAAGGCAGGTGTCAGGCGGGCGACAGGCGCACTGAGGATGCCGTCGGCGGCGGGAAACGATCACGCCGAGCACGGGAAACGGGCAGCGGCATCGCCAACAACACCGGAGGTCAGGCCCTTTCGTCGGCGCCCCCAGGAAGCCGCCCTTCTCTTAGGACGCGTCCCACGCCTCGCGGAGCCAGGCGAAGCGCTTCGTGCCAGGCGCGTCCTCCGTGTCGTGCAGCGCGGTGGGGGCGTCTGGTCGAGCAGGTCGAAGAAGCTCGGGCTGTTCGTGTGCTGGCCGTTGATGGGCTTGTCGTCGGACTGCATGGTTAGGCGACTCCCTTGCTCGGGTCGGTGGGGAGGGCGGGTGGTGCGCAGGCCGGACGGCCCGACCGCGAGGGGTTCGGGTGCGAGGCCGGTGGTCCGGAGCAGGGGGTTAGAGGCCGCGGGCGTCGGCGAGGCCGGCGGCCTGGTCGAGCATGCGGAGCGGGACGCGGGCGGAGCCGTGCGCGTCGTAGAAGGAGGGCAAGGAGTCGACGTCGTCGCCGAACTTGCGGCGGATCGCGTCTGGGCCGCGTCGGCTTCCAGGCCTCTGTCGCCGCGGCCTCGGCCCGGATGGCTCCGAGCATGCAGCGGGCGCCGTCCTCGTCGACCAGCGCGCCGGAGCACCAGCCGCTGGTGAGCAACCGGTGGCGGGCGCGCTGCAGTAGGGCCGCGATCGGAGTCGGGTACAGGCCCGGCAGCGGTGCGGGCCCGGTGTCGGCGGGGCCGGTGACGACGTCGACCAGGTCCACGGGCTCGGTGTCGATGTGGGCGGTGTTGACCTCGTAGGCGACGGCCGCTTTGTCCAGCCGTACCGTCATCGCCGCCTCGATGAACTTCAAGCGTTCCTCGAGGGACAGTTCGGCTGGCGGCGCGGGCGCTGCGGTGGTCGGGGCCGTCTGGTCTATGGCGGTGTGGGTCTGAGGCATCGGTGCTTCCTGGAGGCGTCGAAAGCGCGGGGCGGGGGTGGCGGCCTTCGACGCCGGCGGGCCGGGGCGGTGTCAGGTGCTGGAGATCCAGCCGGTGACGGTGCTGATCGCGTCGGTGGCCGCCCGGGCCGGCTCGACACCGGCCGGCGACGCGAACTGCCCTTCCCGGGCAGCCGGTCCGTCGCCGACGGGCTGCTCGACGCCTACGAGAACAAACTGCGCCGCCCGTCGCGCACGGTGTACGTCCTCGACACCTCCGGCTCGATGGACGGGGACCGGCTGGAAGGGCTGAAGTCCGCGCTCACCGGGCTCACCGGGGACTTCCGCGACCGGGAGGAGGTGACGCTGATGCCGTTCGGCTCGCGGGTGAAGAGCGTACGGACGCATGTCGTCGGCCCGGCCCGGCCGCGGCAGGGCCTCGACGCGATCCGCGCCGACACGGCCCGCCTCTCCGCCGAGGGCGAGACCGCGATCTACACCTCCCTGGAGAAGGCCTACGACCATCTCGGCACCGACCGGGACACGTTCACCTCGATCGTGCTGATGACGGACGGCGAGAACACCACCGGCGCCGATGCGGGGCAGTTCGAGGACTTCTTCGGGCGGCTGCCGCGCGAGCGGGCCGAGATCCCCGTGTTCCCCATCCTGTTCGGCGACTCCGACCGGGCGGAGCTGGAGCACATCGCCGAGCTGACCGGCGGCCGTCTCTTCGACGCCCGGCAGGGCTCGCTCGACGGCGACTTCGAGGAGATCCGTGGCTACCAGTAGGTTCGTCCGCTACCTGGAGTCCCGCAAGGACAGCACGGGCGGCGCTTGCGGGGTGGTGGGCCTCGCCCTGACGTTCGCGGGCGTGGCGGGACCGTACTGGCCCGTCGTGGTGGCCGGTCTGTACGGGGCGGGCGCGCTGATCGCCCCACCGGAGCGGCCGGACCCGCCGGCCTTCCCGGACCCGTCGGCCCAGCTCGACGAGGTGCGCGCGGACCTCGGCACGCTCCGCGGCTACCTGGCCGGCGTCGACCTGCCGCCCGCCGTCGCGGCCCGGCTGGGCGAACTCACCGACCTGCTGGGCGCGTTGCTCGACCCGGGCTGGACCACGGAGTTGCTCGCCCACGACCCGGAGGGCGTGCACACCCTGTCCCGGACCGTGCGCCGGGACCTGCCCGAGGCCGTCGACGCCTTCGTGCGGACCCGGTGGTGGGCGCGGCTGTCGCCCGGGGCGGAGGCGCCCGAGCGGCATCTGGAGCGGCAGCTCGGCCTCCTGCGGGAGGAGGCCGAGCGGCTGGCGGCGGGCCTGCGGGAGACCGAGGCCCGCCGCCAGGAGTCCGTCACCCGCCGCCTGGAGGACAGGGGCGGGCCGGCGGGCGGCGGGTTCAGCGCCTGACGTACACCTCCGCCGACGCCGTCGACCCGTCGTGCAGGTCGTCACCCGGCCAGCTGACCGTGTAGGTCACCTCGCGGCGGGTGCGCGGCACGTCGTTGATGGTGAAGGTGCCGTCGGCGGCGACGGTCACCGGCGACAGGGTGCCGGTGCCGAGGCGGTCCTCGCGCACGACCTTGAGCACGGGCCGTTCGGCGAGCGCCTTGCCCTGCGCGGTGAAGGTGCCGGTGATCTCGATGCCGCCGGACATGCTCGCCTCCTCGGGGGCGGTGAGCACGATCGAGGTGGGCGCCTTGGCGACGGTCACGGTGTGGGTGACGTCCGTGGCCGGGCGGTGGGTGAGGTCACCGAGGTAGGACACCGTGTAGGTGGCCTCGCCGGTCCGGTCCGGTTCGTCGAGGACGGTGAAGGTGCCGTCCTCCTTCACCGTGGCGGTGCCCAGCTCGTGGGTGCCGCTTGCGTCGGTGCGGGTCGCCTTGACCTTGACCGGCTCGGCCGGGGCGGGCCCGTCCAGCTCCAGCTTGCCGCGCACGGCCAGCGGCTCCCCGGCGACGGCCGTGCCCGGGCTGTGGGTCAGGCCGCTGGTGAAGCGGGTGTCGTACTGGACGGCCGGCGGCTGGATGATGTGCAGCCAGTACTGGCTGCCGGCCGCGTTGGTGGTGACCGCGAACAGCCGGGAGCCGTCCGCGGACCACTCCATGCCGCGCGGGGCGACCCGGTCGCCGTCGAGGCTGCCCTCGAAGACGAACTCCAGCGGGGCGGAGGAGTCGGACGGGTCGGCGGGCTGGAGCAGCAGGTCGGGCGTGGAGCCGGTGGCGGAGGCGCCTCGCGCCAGGTACCTGCCGTCGCCGCTGAACGCCACGGCGGAGGCGGTGGCGCCCTGCGGGAGCGCCGGGTAGCCGGTCGCCGCGTCGGACAGGTCGCTGGTGTTCAGCAGCCGCGTGCCGTGGGCGGCGTCCGCGAGGGCGACCTTGCTGCCGTCCGCGGAGAACGCCATGTCCTTCAGGTTGAGCGCGCCCTTGCCGTCGGCGTCGGCGAACCGGCGTGCGGCGTTGCGCACCGGGGTGTCGCCGCTGGTGTCGAACACCGTGACGAAGGGGTTGGCCGCCTGCGGAGCGGTCGGCTGGCCCATCAGCATCCGGTCGCCGGGACCGGCCTCCAGCTGGAGCCGGCCGTAGTCGTTCCAGCCGGTCCGGGTGTGGGCGCCGCCCACGAGGGCGTCCAGATTCGTGTGCGCGGTCGTGGCGCACTGGGACGAGTAGGACGCGTAGGGCGTGGTGAAGTACACCTCGCCGCCGGAGAAGGCGAGTTCGCGCCCGCACTGGTCGAGGTTGGCGCTGACGGCGCTGGTCTGCGCGAGCGTGGTGGTGTCGTAGCCCACGATCCGGCTGCGCTCGCCGGCGTACAGGGTGGAGCCGTCGGCGCTGAGCGCCAGGCCGGAGAGGTGGCTCGGGGTGGTGATCGTGGAGATGCGCTCGCCGCCGAAGGTGTAGACGGCGATGGTGCCCTTGTAGGACGAGTCGCCGGTCATGGCGTCCGCGACGAAGACCCGCTCGTGGACCGAGTCGACCGCGAGCGCCGAGTACGTCGTCATCGGCAGCTTCACCACGGCGTCGGCGGCCGCCGCGTGCGCCGCGGGCGCGGCGGCGACGGTCAGTCCGGTACCCGCCAGCAGCGCGGCGGACAGCGTGGCCGCGAGACGTCTGGAACGGTGTGCAGTATGCAACTGTGCCCCCCACAGGCTGTCTTGAGCACCTCACCGGGACCGGTGAGACGCCTGTAGACAGCATGAAACAGGCGTGAAGATCCTGTGAGCAAGGGGGCGCGCGGGAACGACGGAGGCGGGGGCCCGCACGCCGTTGTGCGGACCCCTGCCTGCGGTGGTGCGTTCACCGCGGCCGGCCGTGACGATGTTGCTGGTCAGGGCACTGTCGGTTCCGGCCGGCCGCGGAGTTCGGGGTGGGGCTCAGCCCAGGCGCTCCACCAGGGCGCGGTACTGGTCCCACAGCTCCTTCGGCGTGTGGTCGCCGAAGGTGTTGAGGTGCTCGGGGACCAGGGCGGCCTCCTCGCGCCAGACCTCCTTGTCGACCGTGAGGAGGAACTCCAGGTCGGAGTCGGCCAGTTCCAGGCCGTCCGTGTCGAGGGCGTCCTTCGTCGGCAGGATGCCGATCGGGGTCTCGACGCCCTCGGCCTTGCCCTCCAGGCGTTCCACGATCCACTTCAGGACGCGGGAGTTCTCGCCGAAGCCGGGCCAGACGAATGTGCCCTCGTCGTCCTTGCGGAACCAGTTGACGTAGTAGATCTTCGGCAGCTTGGACTGGTCCTTGTCCTTGGCCACGTCGATCCAGTGGGCCATGTAGTCGCCCATGTTGTAGCCGCAGAAGGGCAGCATCGCGAAGGGGTCGCGGCGCAGCTCGCCGACCTTGCCCTCGGCGGCGGCGGTCTTCTCGGAGGCCACGTTGGCGCCGAGGAAGACGCCGTGGTTCCAGTCGAAGGACTCCGTCACCAGCGGCACGGCGGTGGCGCGGCGGCCGCCGAAGAGGATCGCCGAGATCGGCACGCCCTTGGGGTCCTCCCACTCCGGCGCGATGATCGGGCACTGCGAGGCCGGGACGGTGAAGCGGGCGTTGGGGTGGGCGGCCGGAACGCCCGACTCGGGCGTCCAGTCGTTGCCCTTCCAGTCCGTCAGGTGGGCGGGGGTCTCCTCCGTCATGCCCTCCCACCACACGTCGTTGTCGTCGGTGAGCGCGACGTTGGTGAAGACGGAGTTGCCCCACAGCGTCTTCATGGCGTTGGCGTTGGTGTGCTCGCCGGTGCCGGGCGCGACGCCGAAGAAGCCGGCCTCGGGGTTGATGGCGTAGAGGCGGCCGTCCTCGCCGAAGCGCATCCAGGCGATGTCGTCGCCGATGGTCTCGACCGTCCAGCCGGGGATGGTCGGCTCCAGCATGGCGAGGTTGGTCTTGCCGCAGGCGCTCGGGAAGGCCGCGGCGACGTACTTGGCCTCGCCGCGCGGCGGGGTCAGCTTGAGGACGAGCATGTGCTCGGCCAGCCAGCCCTCGTCACGGGCCATGACGGAGGCGATGCGCAGGGCGTAGCACTTCTTGCCGAGCAGGGCGTTGCCGCCGTAGCCGGAGCCGTAGGACCAGATCTCGCGGTCCTCGGGGAAGTGCGAGATGTACTTGGTCTGGTTGCAGGGCCAGGGGACGTCCTCCTGGCCGGGCTCCAGCGGGGCGCCCAGGGTGTGCACGGCCTTGACGAAGAAGCCGTCGGAGCCGAGCTCGTCGAGCACCGCCTGACCCATGCGGGTCATCGTGCGCATGGACACGGCGACGTACGCCGAGTCGGTGATCTCCACGCCGAGCGCGGACAGCGGCGAGCCGAGCGGGCCCATGCAGAAGGGCACGACGTACATGGTCCGGCCGCGCATCGAGCCGCGGAACAGACCGCCCTGGCCGCCGGAGCCCTGGAAGATCTCCCGCATCTCGGCGGGGGCCTTCCAGTGGTTCGTGGGGCCGGCGTCCTCCTCCTTCTCGGAGCAGATGAACGTCCGGTCCTCGACGCGCGCGACGTCGGTGGGGTCGGAGGCGGCGTAGTAGGAGTGGGGGCGCTTGATCGGGTCGAGTTTCCGGAAGGTGCCCTTCTGGACGAGCTCCCCGCACAGGCGCTCGTACTCGGCCTCGGATCCGTCACACCAGACCACGTTGTCCGGCTGCGTCAGTTCTGCGATCTCGTTGACCCACGAGATCAGTCCCTGATGAGTGGTGGGGACGGTGGGAGCCGCGATGTCGCGCGCCACGATTGCTCCTAAATGAGGGTTTTTTGATGTGGAGGCCCCGTGGGGGCTGCGACCCGGATGCTTCACGGTGAAACTTGGCGCTCATCCGGTGCCGACCGCACTCATTTGATCATCCGACGTGAGCGCCCATCTGTCCAGAGGAGCGCACAGGTGAGCAACGTGAGGATCGCCACGGTTTCTCGCGCCCCTTTACGTGCACGTTGCGTTCACCAGACCGCCCGTTTGCGTAACCATCGTTGGGTCACGGTGAGAGGATGGCCACTCTTCGTCGGCCAATCCGGCGGACTGATACGTCACTTACGGTTCCGTAGCTACCATTCGGCCATGACTGCGTTCGCCCCCGACGCGCCCACGGACACGCCGGCCGACGGCCGCGGTCCGCAGGCGCTCTCTTTGCCGCACCCGGTGAAGCCCAAGCTGCGCGGCTGGCTGCACCTCGGCATGTTTCCGGCCGTCCTCGTCGCGGGCCTGGTGCTCACCGCCCTCGCCGACTCGACCAGAGGGCGCATCGCCTGCGGCATCTTCGCTCTGACCGCCTGTCTGCTGTTCGGCGTGAGCGCGCTGTACCACCGGGGCAACTGGAGCCCCCGCATGGACGGCATCCTGCGCCGACTGGACCACTCCAACATCTTCCTGATCATCGCCGGCACGTACACACCGCTGACGATGCTTCTCCTGCCGGGCGCGAAGGGCCGGTGGCTGCTGTGGGGCATCTGGGCGGCGGCCGCCGCCGGGATCGCCTTCCGGGTCTTCTGGGTCGGCGCCCCGCGCTGGCTCTACACGCCGTGCTACATCGCGATGGGCTGGGCGGCCGTCTTCTACCTGCCGGACTTCATGCGGACCGGCGGCATCGCGGTCCTCGTCCTGGTCATCGTCGGCGGCGTGCTCTACAGCGCGGGCGGCGTCGTCTACGGGATCAAGCGGCCGAACCCGTCACCGCGCTGGTTCGGCTTTCACGAGGTGTTCCACTCCTTGACGCTGGCGGCCTTCATCGCGCACTACGTCGGAATCTCGCTGGTGGCGTACCAGCACGCCTGATCTCCCCCGCTCCGGCCTCCAGGGCCACGGCTTCGAGCCGTGGCCCTTTTCGCTGTCCCGTCCCACTACCCCGAAAGGCACTACCGATTGACAGCGTGAGGCTTATGAGAGTTACTGTCATTTCATGGTTACTACCACTTCAGGTTCCGACCCTCGCCGTTGGTGGGCTCTGTCGGCCCTGGTCGCGAGCATGCTCACGCTCGGCTTCGACATGACGATCCTCAACGTCGCGCTGCCGACCATGGCCGCCGACCTCGGCGCCGCCACGGGGGAACAGCAGTGGATGGCGGACGCCTACGTCGTCGTCTTCGCGGCGCTGATGCTCCCCGCCGGGCTGCTCGGCGACCGGTTCGGGCGGCGGCTCATGCTGGTCACCGGGCTCGGGATCTTCCTCGCCGGCTCGGTCGTGGGCGCCCTGGCCCCCGACGTGGCCTGGGTCGTCGCCGCCCGTGCCGTGATGGGCGTCGGCGGCGCGCTGGTCATGCCGCTCGCGCTGTCCGTGCTGCCCTCGCTGTTCGGGCCGGACGAGCGGTCCAAGGCCATCGGCGTCATGTCGGCCGCCTCCGCGCTCGGGATGCCGCTCGGCCCGATCCTGGGCGGCTGGCTGCTGGACCACTTCTGGTGGGGCTCGGTCTTCCTGATCAACGTGCCCATGGTCGGCATCGGCATCACGGCCTGCCTGTTCCTGCTCCCCGAGACCCGGGACCCCGCGTCCCCCAAGGTCGACACCGCCGCCACGGCACTCATCGCGGCCGGACTCGGCGCCCTCGTCTACGCCATCATCGAGGCGCCCACGCGCGGCTGGGGCGACCCCCTGGTGTGGGGGTTCCTCGCGGGCTCCGCGGTCCTGCTCGCCGGGCTCGTGCTGCGCGAGCGGCGGGCGGCGCGGCCCATGCTCGACATGGAGCTGCTCCGCCACCGGGGCTTCCTCGTCAACACCCTCACGGCGACCCTCGTCACCTTCGTCCTCGCGGGCCTGCTGTTCCTGCTGCCGCCCTACCTCCAGGCCGTCCTCGGCCACGACGCCTTCGGCACCGGGCTGCGGCTGCTGCCGATGATGGCGGGCCTGATGGTCTCCGCACGCTGCGCCCAGCCGGTCGTCGCCCGGTTCGGCCCCCGCGCGGTGGTCACCTGCGGCCTGGTGGTGCTCGCGTTCGCCGCGTTCCTCGGCAGCCGCACGGCGGACGGCTCCGGCTACGGCTTCACCGCGCTGTGGCTGACCGTCACCGGCCTCGGCTTCGGCTTCGCCGTGGTCCCGGCGATGGACGGGGCACTGGCCGCACTGCCTGCGGAGCGGGCCGGCAGCGGTTCCGGCCTGCTGATGACCCTGCGCCAGGTCGGCAGCGCCGTCGGCATCGCCCTGCTCGGCAGCCTCCTCGCGGGTGTCTACCGGGACCGGCTCGACGTGAGCGGCCTGCCCGCCCGGGCCGCCGACACCGCCGGGGAGTCCGTGGTCGCCGCGCACCTCGTCGCCGAGCGCACCGGCACCACCGGCCTCGCCGCGTCCGCGAACAGCGCGTACGTGCAGGGCATGGGCGTCGTCCTGCTGGTGTGCGGCGTCGCGGCCCTGGTCGCCGCACTGCTCACCGCGGCCTTCCTGCCCGGCACCCCGTCCGCCGGGGGCCCGGAGAGCGACCGCCCGGCCATGGCCGAGCCGGAGGCCGATGCCCGACAATGATCTGTATGACGGCCCCACGCACCACCCCCGCCGACCGCCCCCAGCTGGGACTCCGGGAGCGGAAGAAGATCAAGACCCGCCAGGCGATCCGCACGGCGACCTACGCGCTGATCGAGGAGCAGGGCTACGACGCCACGACGATCGAGCAGATCGCCGACCGCGCCGAGGTGTCGCCGTCGACCGTCTTCCGGTACTTCCCGACCAAGGAGGACATCGTCATCACCGACGAGTGGGACCCGGTGATGCTGGAGGAGCTGCGGACCCGGCCGCTGGACGAGTCCTGGGCCGACACCCTGCGGCACGTGATGCGCACGGCCCTCGACCTGAGCCTCGCCGAGGAACCCGAGGTGACCCGGCTGCGGACGCGGCTCGGCGTCGAGGTCCCCGCGGTCCGCGCCCGCATGATCGAGAGCACCGCGGCCACCGGCCGGCTGCTCCGCGACGCCCTCGCCGAGCGCTCCGGGCTCGACCCCGACAGCCTGGAGCTGCGGGTCTTCGCCATGTCCGTGATGGGCGGGCTCATGGAGGTCTCCCACTACTGGGCCGAGACCGGCCACCGCGACGACATCCGGGACCTGGTCGACCGCGCCCTGGACGTCCTGGAGCACGGCCTGCCGACCGGAAAACCCTGAGGCCGGCGCCCGTCCCCGTGGCATCCTGGCCGGGTGAACGGTCCCGAGATCCACGTCGACTTCGCGCCCGAACTGCACGTCTTCGTCCCCCAGGCCCGCAGGAACGGCACGGTCCGGGCCGCCACCGACGGCGTCTCCAGCCTCGGCCACGTCGTCGAGTCCCTCGGCGTGCCGCTGACCGAGGTGGGCGCGCTGCTCGTGGACGGCAGCGAGGTGCCCGTCTCGCACGTCCCGGCGGCCGGGGAGGCGGTGACCGTACGGACCGTCGCGCGTCCCCAGCAGGTCCCGGGCGCTCCCCTGCGGTTCCTCCTCGACGTCCACCTCGGCACGCTGGCCCGGCGGCTGCGGCTGCTGGGCGTGGACACGGCGTACGAGTCGACCGACATCGGCGACCCGGCCCTCGCGGCGCGTTCGGCGGCCGAGCGGCGCGTCATGCTCAGCCGTGACCGGGGGCTGCTGCGGCGCCGGGAGCTGTGGGCGGGGGCGTTCGTCTACAGCACGCGCCCCGAGGAGCAGCTCCGGGACGTCCTGGACCGGTTCCGGCCCGAGCTGCTGCCGTGGACGCGGTGCACGGCCTGCAACGGGGTGCTGCGCACGGCGACCAAGGACGAGGTCGCCGACCAGCTCAAGCACGGCACGCACGCCACGTACGACGTGTTCGCGCAGTGCACGGCGTGCGGGCGGGCGTACTGGAAGGGCGCGCACCACGAGCAGCTGGAGGCCATCGTGGAGCGCGCCCTGGCGGAGTCACGCGGTCAGCGCTGACTCTTCCTCACATCGCCCTTCCCGCAGGCGATCCCGTCCCCGTTCCGGTCCAGGCCCAGCGGGTCGTCCCTGCCGTTGACCTTCAGGCGGCCGTAGTCGTTCGCCCGGAGCCACTCGCAGCGGTCGGCCGTCGTCTTCTTCACCTCCGCCGGGAAGTCCGTCGGCACGCAGACGTTGATCGAGCCGTAGTGCCGGTCGCAGCCGGAGATGGTCGGGCTGACCTTCTGCGACGTGCGCTTCTTGCCGGGCCCCGCGACCTTGCCCTCGGGCTCGTCCGCGAAGTCGTGGACGTGGGCGGAGGCGTCCGTCGCCTTGAGGGCCTGCGGGCCTTGGAGGTGCACCCACTTCGCCACCGACGGCACCCCGCCCGCATCGACCGCGAAGAGCATGTACCAGCCGGGCGGGGCCAGGTTGGGGTTGCTCGTCACGTTCAGGTCGACGTTGTCGCCGTCGACCGACAGCGGCAGGTCCACGAACCGCTGGTTCGGGTCGGAGGAGTGCGTGACGGCGGCCGGGCGGATCAGCTCGGCCTTGGCGATGGGCCGGTCGACGGTGATCCGCTGGGTGTCGCCGTAGTTCCACTCGGTGTCGATGACCGACGTGATCTGCGGACGCGGGCCCTTGAACAGGTAGGGCGGGCTGTAGACCGACACGTCGTGGTTCCAGGAGCCGTTGCCCGGGTTGTCGCCGGTGGTCATCACCCGGCCGTCGGGCAGCAGGAACGCCGAGGAGTGGTAGCCGCGCGCCTCGGGGTCGACGGCCACCGGGTCGAACGTCTCCGACTCCGGGTCGAAGATCGACGTCTCGTAGACCGGGTTGGCCCGGTTGTGCAGCGCGCCGCCTGTCTCCAGCACCTTGCCGTCGGGCAGGAGCACCGCGGAGACGTACATCTTCCCCTGGTCGCCGGTCTGCGGGACGGGCCCGTCGCCCAGGTCGACCGTGCCCTGCGGGATCGGCGGCCCGGCCACGTACGACGGGTTGGGCTGCTTGAGGTCGATGATGTCGGTCAGGCGGTTCGCCTCCGGGTTGGAGTCGATGTTGCCGCCGCCGAGGGTGAGGACCTTCTGGTCCTGCGCCGGGGGCAGCAGCACGCTGGCCGACTGGTCGCGCTCGTCCTTGTTCCGCAGGCCCGGCACCTGGGTGATGGTGTTGGCGCCGTAGTCGTAGATGGCCGAGCCGGTGCCGGGGATGTTGTTGCCGAAGACGTGGCTGCCCGAGTAGAAGAGGCGGCCGTCCTGCATCAGGATCATCGACGGGTACAGGCCCCAGTACGACCAGGTCTGGTTGACCTTCCACAGCGGCTGCCACTGCTGCTCGGCCTCGGAGAACAGCTCGGCGGCGACCGAGCCGGTGGAGTCCTCGCGCAGGCCGCCGAAGGAGATGACGTCACCGTTGCCGAGGATCGTCGCCGACGGGTACCAGTGGCCGTCGTTCATGTCGTTGGTCTTGGTGTAGGTCTCGGTCTCCGGGTCGAAGATGTACGAGTCCTTGTAGCCCTGGTAGCCGATCCGGCCGTCCGCCGTCGGGTAGCCCTTGTTGCCGGACATCACCAGCACGCGGCCGTCCTGGAGCTGCACGTGCCCGGCGCAGAACATGTCCTTCGGCGTGGGGATGACCTTGTAGGAGCCGTCCGCCGGGTCGTAGACCGCCGAGGTGAAGGTGCCCGCCTCGAACATCGACTCGTCGTTGCCGGAACCCGCGATCAGCAGCACCTTGCCGTTGTGCAGGACGACCGAGTGCATGGAGCGGACCGGGTTCTGCGTGGGCAGCACGTCCCACTTGCCGTTGGCGCACTGCTCCGCCGTGCCGGTGCACTGCGGTGGCAGGACCGGGTCGGGAACCTGGTCCATCGTGTAGTCGTCGGTGGTGGCGGAGCCGGTGCCGTAGACGGAGACGCCCCAGGAGATGCGGTCGGTGCCGGCCGGGACCTCGGGCGTGCGGACCGTCGCCTCGGTCCAGTCGCCCGCCATGTCCAGCGTCTTCAGGTCGGTCCAGTACTGCCAGCCGGCCGTGGTGTCGTGCCGGAACAGGGTGATCGCCGCGTCCGGGGTCGTCGTCTTGTACCAGAGGCCGAGGTCGTACTGCTTGCCCGGCGTCACCACCGGTGCGCAGTCGGCGGACTCGGTGATCAGCGCCTTGCGGTCGCCGTCGACCCGGCGGGTCAGCTCGACCTTCATCGCCTTGGCGCCGGAGTGCGCGTCGGCCGTGGTGGTGAAGGTGAAGTCGTTGTCGCCCCAGCCGGACTTCTCCCAGCAGTACGGCATGTCGCCGGTGCCGGCGGTCTCGAAGCCGGGGTTCTTGATGAGGTTGGCGGCGGAGGCGGGCTGGGGTGCGGTCAGCAGGAGGCCGGCCGTGAGCGCGCCCACGCCGGCGAATGCGGTTCTTCTCCGGTACTTGTTCACACGGCTCTCCTTGCGGTGCGGCCGTCGCGCACGGACTCCTCACGGGCCCGGCGCGGCAGGTAGACCAGCGCTTCGGTGGCGACGAAGCGCAGGACGAACGTCGTCACCAGCGCGAGCGCGGTGGCCGACAGCACGCCCAGGTGCAGCTGGTGCACGAACAGGGCGATCAGCGGGATGCGCAGCACCAGATCGGCGTTGGCGAGCAGCGCGAACCGCCCCGCGCGGTCCCACCAGCGCCGGTGCCGGCGCCGCTCGCGGAACAGCAGGTGCTCGATGAGCACGAAGTTCCAGGCGACGCCGAGCTGGTTGGCGAGGATCTCCGCCGGTACGTAGTGCATGCCGAGCGCGGTCAGCGCCCACAGGCCGAGCAGGTTCGGAACGAAGCCGGTCAGCCCGATCAGGCCGAAGCCGATCATCCGCGCGACCGGCGAGGCGGCCCGCAGTCCGGCCAGGTGACGCAGGAACCGCAGGCCCTCCTGCGCGGTCGACTTGGACTCCCCGGCGAACCGGTCCCGGAAGACGAACGGCACCTCGGTGACCGTGCGCGGGCGGCTGCGGACGGCGAGTTCGAGGAGGATCTTGTAGCCGAGCGGCTGGAGCACCTCGGCCGTGACCGCGCTGCGGCGGATCGCGAAGAACCCGCTCATGGGGTCGCTGATGCCGTGCAGCCGGCGCGGGAACAGCGCCTTGGTCAGCCAGGTCGCCCCGCGCGAGACGGCGATGCGGTAGCTGCCCGCGAGCCCGGCCCGGCTGCCGCCCTTGATGTACCGGGAGGCGACGACGAGCCCGGCGTTCGCCCGTTCGCCGGTGGCGACCAGGTCGGGCACGAGGGACGGCGGGTGCTGGCAGTCGCCGTCCATGACGACGATCCAGTCGGAGGTGGCCGCCTTCAGCCCCTCGACGACCGCGCCGCCGAGCCCGCCCACCGGCTCCTCGCGGTGCAGCACGGTCACCGGGAAGGGGCAGTCCTGCGCCGCCTTCTCGATGACCTCGGGCGTGTCGTCGGTGGAGTCGTCCACGAAGACGACCTCGCAGGGCACCCGGGCCGGCACGGTCTCGGTGATCTGGCGCAGCAACTGCCGTACGTTCGCCGACTCGTTGAACGTCGGTACGACGATGGTGACGGCGCCCGGTTCGGGTATCTCGGCCGTTTCGACGACCTCGCCGGGGACGGTGGACTCCTGGCTCATCGCGCGCCTCCGGCGGACGTCTGGATCTGGCGGATCTCGATGCGGTCCTCGCCGGTGCCGAAGGTGGCGACCGGTTCCGAGTGCTCCATGGCGGCCTTGACATTGGGCAGGTCCGCCGCGTCCCGCCGCACGGTCGGCGAGGCCACGACGTAGTCCAGGTCCTTCCAGCCGCGCGGCATCGTCTTCGTCACCGCCGGGTCCAGGTCGGCCTTGTAGAACCAGATGACGCCGAGTCCGGGCTCGTAGCCCTGGTGCACCAGGTCCAGCCAGAGCGCGTCGTCGACCAGCACCCGGGTGCGCTCCGGGTCCTCGACCTCCGTGGCGAGCCACTTCGAGGCGGCCTTGTAGGGGGCGTTGGCGTCGGTGGTGACTGCGGTGCGGGCGCCGTCGTACCAGTGCGGGACGACGTAGGCGCCGGCGGCCAGGGCGAGGACCGTGGCGAGCGCGTACCGGCCCATGCTGACGTACCGTTTCTCCGCCTCGGAGCGCCAGCGGCTCAGCACCGCGTGGGCGACGGATGCGGTTCCTCCCGCGAGGACCAGCGCGAGGAACGGCAGGGCCTGGATGACGTACATCGCGGGCAGGTAGCCGTTGGGGCGCAGCGCGAGCGCGGCGAAGATCGCGACGGCCAGGGCGGGTCCGGCCAGGGCGCGGGCGGTGACCGACCAGCGCCAGGTGGCGAGCAGCAGCAGGGCGCCCGCGAGGCCGCCGAGGGGCAGGATCTTGTCGTAGTACAGCCACGACTGGAGCACGCCCCAGGATCCGGAGCCCTGGTCCAGGATGAAACCCGAACCGGGCCTGGTCATCTGGTACTTGACGCCGTCCCAGAGGGAGACGTGCCCGGCGCCCGGCAGCAGCTCGCCCTTGAGCAGGGCGAACAGGGGATACGAGAAGCCGATCAGGGCGCAGGCCGTGACGGCGCCGGTGAGGGCGAACTTGCGGGTGTCCCGGTGGCTGTGCCGCCACATGGTGAGGAACAGGGCGGGCAGGACGACGAGCATCGTCTCCTTGGTGAGGACGGCCGTGGCGGCCGCTATCCCCGCGCCGAAGTGGTGCCAGAGGTGGCGGCTCGGGGAGGCGGCCAGCGTGAAGGCCAGCAGCGTCCACATCACCGCGAGGTTGTCGAGGAAGATCTCCCGCTGGAGGACGACCGACAGCGGCGAGAGGCCGAAGAACACCATGCCGAGCGCGGCCGCCCAGCGCGGCAGGGCGAGGCGCCGGCCCAGCACGAAGACGAGGACCGCGCTGATGCCGCTGATCACCAGCATCGCGGCGCGCATGGTGCCCACCGTCATCGACTCGGGGCTGATCAGCGCCGGGATCCAGGTGAGGACGGCGATCTGGATCCAGCCGAGCGGCGGGTGGTCGTACCAGTAGGTGTAATGGGCGAGGCCGTTGCCCTGCTGGACCGACCAGGCCTGAGCGAGGTAGGTGCCCTCGTCGTCGCTGAGGGCCGGGTAGTCGGCGATGTTCCAGCCCTGCACGACGAGGATCGCCGCGAGCAGCACCGTGCACAGGAGCAGGTCGGGCCGGGAGGAGCGCAGCCGGCTCGGCGGCTCGATCCGCCGGTGCGCACCGGTGCGGGGCGCGGGCCCGCGCTGCGGGGGGACCTTCGGGGTGGTCGCCGCGGGAAGGGTGGAGGTCACGCGGGGACGTCCTCTCGGGTCACGGCCGTCTTGTCGAGGTGGGCCCCGACATGGCTGGTCAGCTCCCAGTCGTTGCGGCCGCGCTGCTCACGCCAGACGGCACGGACGGCCGCCCCGGCGAGCAGGACCTGGTAGAAGGGGCCGCCCACGATCAGCTTCAGGTAGTGCGCGAACCGCACGCGCAGCCCGTACTGCCTGCCGAAGTCGTGCAGTCCGACGATCTCGAAGACGAAGGTGACCAGGGCGGTGACGGCGGGCAGGAAGGTGATGAAGGCGATGCCGACGGGCACGTCGAGGAAGAGCGCGATCGCCACGTTGAGCGGGATGATCAGGCCGGTGAAGGCCTGCATGAACGGCGTCATCAGGGTGTAGCGGGCGAGCAGCCGCTGCCCGAGGGTGGGCAGTTGCTTCCAGTCCTTCTTCCGGTACACCTGGAGGAACCCCTGGTTCCAGCGGGTGCGCTGCTTCAGCAGGGACATCAGCGAGCCCGGGGTCTCCTCCCGGGTCACCATGTCGGAGTCGTAGGCGACGACGACCTTCTTGCCGACGCTGGACAGCCGCACGCCCAGGTCGCAGTCCTCGGCGAGGCAGTTCGGGTCCCAGCCGCCGGCTTCCCTGAGGACGTCCGTGCGGACGAAGACGGTGTTGCCGCCCAGCGGAATGAAACCTTTCTGCGCGTGCAGGTGGAGCCGCGAGCGGAACCAGAAGAAGTACTCCAGGCAGTTGCGCAGGCTGTACCAGCTGGAGTGGAAGTTGATCAGCTGTACCCCGCCCTGGACGACGTCGGCGCCGGTGGTGCGGAAGGCGTGGTCGACGTGCGCGAGGAGCTCGGGGTGGACCTGGTCCTCCGCGTCGAACACGCCGACGACGTCGCCGCGGCAGTGCGGCAGCGCCGTGTTCATGGCCTTCGGCTTGTTCTTCTTCTCGTGCGTGTCGACGACGACGCGGACCCGGGGGTCACGCGCGGCGGCCTGCTCGGCCACGGCGGTGGTCTCCGGGTCGTCGTGCCCGACGATCACGATGATCTCGAAGTCGGTGTGGCTCGACTCCAGCAGCCGCTGGATCGTGTGGTCCAGCACCGCCTGTTCGTGCCGGGCGGGCAGCAGCAGCGAGAAGGAGACGTGCTCGTCCCCGTCCGGACTGCTGAACCGGGTGGAGGCGAGCACTTCCGGCGTGCGCCAGGCGTGCATCTGCCACCACAAAGTGAACGCCGCCATCCAGAACAGGGCCAGTGAAACGGCAGCGATGAAGACAGACGTCAGCAAACAGATCCCCCCAGATCCAAGAACCCCCTGTCGCGACCGTCCCATCCGTCGCGGCACTGTGCAGAGATTAAGGGGGAACTGTGAAGTCTGGGGGCTGTTCCGATAAAGAGCGTGTTTCCGTTGATTCGCGGCTTCAGTTACTCAAGACCGCACGCAACCGGTCAGCTTCGGTCGTCGGGGCGTCACATGTGAAATTACGGCAGACGTACGCGGCCGGTTCACCGCCGACCAGCGGACGGTCCGCGAGCAGCGGGAACTCCTCGCTCTCCGGGGCCCCGACGGCCACGACCGAGCCCGGCGCGGTGCCCAGGAGCGCCGTGCGGTGCAGGGCCCTGGTGCCCTCGTGTGCGAGAGACGGCCCGACGATCGCGACCTCGCGCGGCCCGTCCAGCACGGCCTCCGCGACGGCGAGCCCCCAGCCGATGAAGCGGGGCACCCGCGGCCCGAGCGCCTTGACGACGCCGAGGGCCTTCTCGGCGGCCGTGCGGTGCGGCTCGGACCCCGTGTGCGCGGCGTAACTCAGCAGGGCACCGGCCGCCGCGGTCCAGCCCGAGGGGGCGGCGTTGTCGGTCGGGTCCTGCGGCCGGCGGATCAGCCGCTCGGCGTCGGCCGCCGTGTCGAACAGGGAGCCCGACTCCGGGTCGGTGAAGCGGGCCAGGACATGGTCGAGCAGGAACCCGGCGAACTCCAGCCAGACGCCCTCCCCGGTGACGGACCCGAGCGCGAGGAAGCCCTCCGCCACGTCCGCGTAGTCCTCCAGGACACCCGCGTTGGCGCCCGCGTGCCCGTCCTTGCTGGTGCGGGTGAGGCGGGCCTGCTCGTCCAGGTGCAGCCGGACCAGGAGATCGGCGGCGGCCAGGGCGGCCTCGACGAGGTCGGGCCGGTCGAAGTAGGCACCGGTCTCGGCGAGCGCGGCGATCGCCAGGCCGTTCCAGGCGGCGACGACCTTGTCGTCCCGGCCGGGCGCGGGCCGCTCGGCCCGCTTCGCCAGCAGCCGCTCCCGGACGGAGGCGACCTTGTCGGCGTCGAACAGCTCGTCCTGCTGCGGCAGTTGGAGAACGGACTGCCCGTGCTCGAAGGTGCCCTCCTCGGTCACGCCGAAGTACCGGGCGGCGAGCTCGCCGTCCTGCTCGCCGAGCACCTCGCGCAGTTGCTCCGGCGTCCACACGTAGTAGGCGCCCTCGACGTGGCGGCCCGTGCCGTCGTCACTGTCGGCGTCCAGCGCGGAGGCGAACCCGCCCTCGTCCGTGCGCAGTTCGCGCACCATGAAGTCGGCGGTCTCCAGCGCCACGCGGCGGGCCAGCTCCGAGCCGGTGGCCCGCCAGAGGTGGGCGTACACCCGGCACAGCAGGGCGTTGTCGTACAGCATCTTCTCGAAGTGCGGCACGACCCAGTCGCGGTCGACGGAGTAGCGGGCGAAGCCGCCGCCGAGCTGGTCGTAGATCCCGCCCCGGGCCATGCGCTCGCAGGTGTCGCTCGCCATCTGCAGCGCGCCCTCGGCGCCGGTCCGCGCATGGTGCCTCAGCAGGAACTCCAGCACCATGGACGGCGGGAACTTGGGCGCCCCGCCGAAGCCGCCGCGCTGCGGGTCGTACTCCCGGGTGAGCGCGAGCAGCGCCTGCGCGACCTCCTGCTCGCCGGGCGTCTGTGCGTCGCCGTAGGAGATCTCCCGCCCCGCCAGATCGCGCACGATCTTCCCGGCGACCTCGTCGACCTCCTCCCGCCGGTCCTCCCACGCCTGGTGCACGCCCTGGAGCACCTGCCGGAAGGACGGCATGCCCTGGCGGGGGGCCGGCGGGAAGTACGTGCCGAAGTAGAACGGCTCGGCGTCCGGGGTGAGGAAGACGGTCATGGGCCAGCCCCCGTGCCCGGTCGCCGCCTGCACGGCCTCCATGTAGACGGCGTCGACGTCGGGGCGCTCCTCGCGGTCGACCTTCACGCTCACGTAGTGCGCGTTGAGGTAGTCGGCGGTCTCCTGGTCCTCGAAGGACTCGTGCGCCATGACGTGACACCAGTGGCAGCTGCTGTAGCCGATGCTGAGCAGCACGGGCACGTTCCGCTTGCGGGCCTCCTCGAAGGCCTCCGCCGACCAGGGCCACCAGTCGACGGGGTTGTCGGCGTGCTGAAGGAGGTAGGGGGACGTCTCGTGCGCCAGTCGGTTCGGCATGGTTCCCATCCTGCCGCAGTACCCGGCCTGTGACGCGTCAGGCGTCGCACGGGACGCGCGGGAGCCGGGCGCGCGGCACGCCTGGGCGACGGGGTCTTCACAGAATCGGGCCGGGCACGCCCCCTCGCCCCGGTGCGCCGTCCGCAGCACACTTGACCAGGAACACGACCGAGACAACGCGCGAGGGACGACCGAGGGATCACCGAGGATCGCCGTTGCCGCCGGAGGGGGACGTGACATGCGGGACAGTCATCGGGCGGAGGCCGAGCGGCTGTTGGTGCGGGCCGTGGAGGAGGAGGTGCGCCGCACGGGCGGGCGCAGCGACGGGAAGGTGCTGCTCGCGCGGGCGCGCGGGGCGCTCGACTCGATGGCGCGGAGCGCGGCGGAGGAGTACGAGGCGTACACGCGCGCCCTGGACGAGGCGGCGGCCGGTCAGCTCACCTTCGGGCAGCGGTACGCACGGGAGGGCGCCGGGACGCCGCTGCTGGTGGCCGGGGTCGCGGCCGTCGCGGCCGTCGTCGCCGACATGGCCCTGGGCACGGGCACCGGCACGGCGCTGGGCGCGGGCGTGACGGTCGGGGTCGTGGGCGCCGCCGCGACGGTCGTGAAGGTGGTCGGCTCCCATCTGCCGGCCGCGCATCACCGCGCCGGGGCCGTGAGCCAGCCGGGCGGGCCGGAGCAGTTGCGGCTGCAGTGGCTGACGGCGCTGGAGGTGCGGGGCATCCGCCCGTTCCTGGACCAGCAGCGGGTGCTCGCCGCCTCCACCGGCCCGAAGAAGACGGGGCCGCGGCTGCGGGGCGCCGACAAGAGCGCGGCGGCGCGCGGGCGCAACGTGCTGGAGCAGTCCTTCGCGCAGCTGCCGGAACCGGCGAAGCCGTTCGCGGGGCGGCGGCAGGAGCTGGCGCAGATCCGGCAGTGGGTGCAGGCGGCCCGGGCGAGCACGGAGACGCAGCCGACCGTGGTCGTCCTGCACGGCACGCCCGGCAGCGGCCGCACGACCCTCGCGGTGCACGCCACGCACGACCTGAAGGACTACTTCCGCGGCGCCTGCGTCGTCGACCTGCGCGCCGAGGGCCCGGCCGGGACCCCGCTGTCCACCCGCGACGCCCTGCTGCACCTGCTCAACCGGCTCGGCGCGCCCCGCGAGCAACTGCTGTTCCGCGAGCGCTCCTCCCCCGACCAGCAGGTCAAACGGCTCGCCGAGTTGTACCACCAGCATCTGACCGGCCTGCCGGTCACGGTCGTCCTCGACGACGCCTCGGACGCGGGCCAGATCCGCGCCCTGGTCCCGGAGCGCTCCGACAGCCTGGTGCTGGTGACCGCGCGGGGGCCACTGGAGCTGGGGGACCTGCCCGCGCGGGTGCACCAGCTGGCGGTGGAGCCGCTGGACGCGGCCGGCGCGGAGGAGCTGCTCGGCGCGGCGGCGCAGGACCGCTCCGGGCCGTACGACGCCGAGTCCGCCGACCAGGTGCGCGAGCTGTGCGGCGGACTGCCGCTGGCGCTGCGCATCGCCGGCTCCTGCCTCGGCCCGCGTTCCCCGCGCGCCCTGGCCACGGACCTCGGCGCGTACGGCCCGGTGGAGCCGGTGGAACGCGCCCTGTGGCTGCGCTACACCGACCAGTCGGAGACCGTACGGCGGCTGCTGCGCCGGCTGGCCCTGGCCGGCCGGGCCTCGCTGGGCGTCGCCGCGGCGGCCGCGCTGCTGGCCACCGACGAGGCCGAGGCGGCCCGCCACCTGGAGGCGCTGTCCCGCGCGGGCCTGATCGACCACGTCCGGGGCAACCGCTACCGACTGCACGACCTGGTCCGCGCCTTCGCCCAGGCCCGCCTGCTCGACGAGGAGGAACCGGCCGAGCGCACGGCGGCGCAGGAGCGGCTGATCGTGAACTACGCCGAGCTGGCCGACTCGGTGCTGCGCATGGTCGACGGCAACATGTCGACCCGCACCAACCGCTTCAGCCCGTACGGCTTCACCTCCCTCGACGAGGCGCTGCGCTGGCTGGACGACGAGTCGAGCTTCATCACGGCGGCGCTGCGGCACGCCGAGGGCGTGAACCAGGCGGCGGTGCTGAACCTGCTGGGCGCGCTGTGCGACTACTGCCTGCTGCGCGGCGACCTGTACCGCCTGGGTGAGATCAGCGAACTCGCGCAGGCGGTGGACGAGGGGCTGCTGGTCCGCTCGGTGCAGTGGCGTACCGGCATCGCGGCCCGGCAGCTGGGCGAGCTGGACAAGGCCCGTGCGACCCTCGCGTCGGTCGTCGACCTCTACCGGGAGGCGCACCACGACGCCGGTGCCGCCCGCGCCCTGTGTTCCCTGGGCATCACCCTGCACCACCAGGGCAACCTGACGGAGGCGTCGGCGAAGCTCCGCGAGGCCCTGGCCCTGCAGTCCTCGCCCGCGCTGGCCACGGACCGGGCGTGGACGATGCACGCCCTCGCGGCGGTGGAGCGGGACCGGGCCCGGCTGGGCGAGGCGCTGGAGCTGCTGACCGAGTCGCTGGTCCTGCACCGCGCGGGCGAGTCCGTGCACGGCCAGGCCTGGGCGCACTTCCAGCTCGGTCAGCTCGGTCTGCGCATGGGCGATGTCGCGCGCGCCGAGTCGGAGCTGCGGGCGGCCCTCGATCTGTACGGCCGCACCCGCGACGCCCGCGGCGAGGCGTGGGCCCTGACCCAGCTGGCCCGGGCGCGGCTGGTCGCCGGGGACGCGTCCCCGGCCGTGGAGGAGCTGCGCGGCGCGGCCGCCCGGCACCGCGACAACGAGGACGCGCGCGGTGAGGCCTGGACCCTCTACTACCTGGGGCAGGCCCTGGAGGAGACCGGCAACCTGGACCAGGCGGTCCGCGAGCTGGAACGCTCGCGCACGATGTTCTCGCGCATGCGGGACGTGTACGGCCTGGCCTGCGCCCGCCATCATTCGGCGCGCGTCACCCGCGACCAGCGCGCGGCCCAGACGGGCTCGCTGCGCAACTCCGGCTTCGCCCGCCAGCTCCTGGTGGACGCCCGCGCCGACTTCCAGCGCATCGGCGTCGCCCACGGCGAGGCGTGGACGTGCCTGGAGCTGGCGGTCGTGGACGCGGGCAACGCCCGCACGCAGCAGGCCCTGGCCCTGTGCGACGAGGCCGTGGACCTCTTCACGTCCTACGGCGACCGCCGGGGCGAGGACTGGGCCCGCTTCCTGCGCTGCACCCTCCTGCCGTATGCGGCACCGGGCGGCATGGAGGTCGGCACGGCCGTGGCCCAGGAGGAACTGTCCCAGCTGTCCCGCGCCGGCCACGCCCTGCGCGACGACAAGCTCGACGAGTACGCCGACGCGTGGGCCCTGCTGCTGGAGCGCGGCGTGAGCCTGGAGGCGGGCTGGCAGGCCTGGGGGCTGGGGATGACGCCCAGCCGGCATGCGCGGGAGGTGATGGGGGTGGCGGTGTCGGAGGTACGCAAGTGAGGCTCCCGCGTGGGCCCTTGTCGTGGGTTTCGCTGGCAACGCGGCCACGGGACTGCGACCGTAGGAGGCGGACGTAGCGTGGGCAGGCGACGGGGGGAAGCCATGGGACAGCACCTGCGCGCTCCGACGCCGCCCCCGGAACCGGTGCGGTTCGTCGGGCGGTTCAAGGAACTCCAGGACATCGCACTGTGGCTGAAACAGCAGCGGGTCGGCCGACCGTCGAACAGCCACGGACTCCCGGGCCTGCTGGTGCTGCACGGCCCTGCCGGGGTCGGCAAGTCCGCCCTGGCAGCCATGGCCTGTCAGCGGCACGACATGGTGACGCACTGGCTCTCGCTGGCCGACGCCACCCGCGTCGACGTGGAACCGACGCTGTTACGGCTGCTCGCCGAGAGTGGAGCGTCCCGCGCCGACATCGTGCGGGCGGCGGTGGCCGGTGGCCGCAGATGGCGGCGCACACTGCGCTATGAACTCCCCCGGCGGCTCCATGATCGCATGCTGGTCCTGGACGGGGCGAAGCCCTCGGTGGTCCGGGCCCTGATGACGCGTCTGCGCGGTTGTCACGGCCTCGTCGTCCTCGTGACCTCACGGGAACCGACCGGCTGGTTCCGCATGGGGGCGCGCATGCTCGACGTCACTCCCATGGACGACGGAATGATGAGCGCCGTCGTCCGTCAGGCGGCTGGAGGACGGCTCGTCCACCGGGACCTCTGGCATCCCACGTCCGTCCTGGGCGACGCGCTGCAGGGCATGCCCGCACTCGCGCGGGTCGCGGGTGCCCTCATCGCCAAGCGGGGGACGTCCCTGCCGGAGAAGCGGGTAGACGAGTCGGGGGCGCAGTGGCTCACCCGGCTCGCCCTGCAGGGCTGCACGCCTGATCAGCGGAAGCTGCTGGGACAGCTTGTCGTGCGGAACTCCACCGCGCCCTTCACTCTCCGCTCGGTCGAGGCGCTGTACCCGGGGCGATCCCGCTCCATGCTCGACGGCCTGGTCGCCCGTGAGCTGGTCCAGCCGTGGCGCGGCGATGCGACCTTCCACATCCCGGAACCGGTCGCAGAGGCCACGCCGCCGCACCACCAGACAGCCGGAACGCACCCCGTCGTGTGGGCGAGCCGCGTGCTCCAGGACACGGCCGGCTTGCTGGACGGCCGGCCCCGTCCGGGGTTCGTCGCCCGACAGGAGTCCGAACGATTCACGCCTGACGAACTCGTCCCCTACGTGGATGAGTTCATGACTCTGCTCGCCAATGAGCGGGGCTCAGCCGAGCAGCGGGACCACATCACCGACGGCCTGGCAGCACTTCTGGCCGTCCTCGGCGACGCGCATCGACTGGTGGCGCTGTACCGCCTGCGCCCCACGCCGCCCGTCCGCCGTGCCCTGGGCTCGTTCGCCGCCGACCTGGGCCTGCCGCATCGTGCCCTGGCGATGTTCGACGCCGACTCCTGGGTGAGCCCGGACGCCGTCCCTGCGGGCGCCGCGATCTGCCTGCAGTCAGGTCGGCTGGATGGCGCGTTGGGCGTGCTGGAGGGACTGCTTCGAGAGGACGCGCGCCCGGACGAACGGCAGCACATGGCCTGGGCGTCGACGGTGCTCGGGGCCGTCCGGTGTGACCGGGGCGAGATGGCTCAGGCCGAACAGGCGCTCCTCAGGGCGGCCGCCCTGCACCGTGCCGCCGGCTGCCGGCGAGGCGTCGGCTGGACCCTGCTGCACAGCGCCCGGGTCTGTCTGCTGACCGGCAGGGAAGCGGAAGCCGACCGTGTGCTCGACGAGGCCGAGGACCATCTGCTCGCCGTAGCGGACACGCGCGGCCGCAACTGGGTCCTGACGGAGCGCGTCCGCGTGGCGCTGCGGCACGGCGGCACGGAGACGCCCGAGGCTCTTGCCCGTGAGGCGCTGCGGCAGCACGAGGCAGCCGAGGACATCCGCGGGATGGGCTGGACGTACCTGTATCTGGGCCTCGCACACATGGAGGGCGGAGCCTTCGGCCGAGCCCGCGATGTGCTGAACACCGCGGAGACGTACTTCCTGCGGTGCGGGGACGACCTCGGAGCCGCCTGGACCAGGCACCGGGTCGCTCTCCTCACGCTGCCCACCGGCGAGGGCTCCTTCAGGGACGCTCTGGCAGCACTGGAGTCGGCCTGGGAGCTGTTCCAGTGGATCGGCTGCCCGGTCGGGACGGCGTGGACCGAACTGGAGATGGTGGCCCGGCGCCCGCCGACCGACCTCAGCAGCATGCCTCTGCTGGACACGGCCAGGGAGCGCTTCCGGGCTCTGGGCGACCCATGCGGCCAGGCTTGGGCGAGGGCTGTCGAAGCCGTCTTGCAGAACCACGTGCTCGAACAGGGCCCCAGGACAGCCGAGGCCCTCGTCGTCTCCCTGCCGGACAGCCTCCCGGCCTGGGGCCTGATCGTCGAGGAGGTCACCGAGTTCTGGAGGGGCCGGGGTGTGGTGGGAGGGCATGTCATCCCCTTCCACGCCCGTGACGCGGTCGCCGTGGGTCATACCGGCCACGCATTCCTCGCGTCGCCCGTCCCGGTCACCCCGCGTTGTCACGTCCGCGTCACCCTGTTCGACGACGGTCCCGCCGAGGACACCACCGCACGGCTGCTCCTGCGGGTTCTCCCGGAGGAGGGCCACCCCTGGGCCGTCGCGGAAGGAGACCGGCCCTGGCTGACCGTCACAGCCGTGCCGCTCACCCACGCCTCCGTCGACCCCGCCAGCGCGCTGCTGATGCCCTCGGAACAGCCCGGACACGGAGCGGAGTTCGGGTTCACCGCCCATCGCACCGGCACGCACCGCATCCGCTTCACCATCGCCCTCGATCGCACCGGGACGGTCCTGCAGCAAGTGGAGACAGAACTCGACATCCTCGACCACGATCAGCAGGGCGAGCTGTCCTCACCCGAAGCCGTCACGCAACGAGGACGCTAGGAAAAACGGCGCATGCCAAGAGAGCTTCACGTACGAGTCGTCCAGGACCCCAGCCGTGGGTTCACCACCCTGCCCGACGCGCTGACCCGGGGACCTGACATCACGGTGTCCTTGGACGTCCTCGGCGAGGACCGGCTCAGGGCACGGCTGTACGGTCCCGCCGTGCCGTCGCTGCACGGCACCGAACACCGGGTGGACCTGGCGGTGCATCCGGCAGAGGTGCGATCCGCCGCGGCCCGGCTGTGCCGTATGTGGAAGGAAGTCCTCATCGACCATCGTCCCCTGACGGCCGACGGTCGGCCCGCCCCCGGCGAGCCGGAGACCCCGTACGCCTCCCTGGTGGACCTGCGCTCCCGCCCCATGGACGAGTTGATCACCTTGATGGAGGAACTCGCCCTGGTGGGCTCCGAATTGCTCTACGGCACACTCCTGGGCGGCACCGACCCACGCATCGCCCGCTTCCGCAGCTATCTGACCGAGGCACTGGCCCAGCGCGAGGGTCTACGGGTCCGTTTCGACTCGGACCTGCACCTCCCCTGGCCCATGGTGTGTCTTACGGCGGAGGACCTGCCTGCCGACCCCGCGCATCCCTCGGAGCCCCTGCCCGACCTCTTTCGCCGTTTCCTCGGCCACCGTCACCAGATCGAACAGACCGGCGGTGCCTATCCCTGGCTCGCAGGCCTCCGCACGGCCCCCGACGTACCGGCCGTGAGCCTCAACCACGACACTCGTGTCGATCGCGCCGGTCACACCAGGGCCGCGGACGTGGCGGCACTCCTCGCCAAGGGCACCCGATTCGTCGAACGCTCCACCTGGCGGGAGTTGGTGACCGCGCTGGCTCGGCCCGATCTGTGCGAGCAGTTGATGTACTTCTGGTGCCACGGCCGCTTCGCCGCGGACGGACCGCAGCCGCCGTCCCTGGTCCTCAGCCTGACCGACCAGAAGACCATCGACGCCCACACGATCCGCGACCGGCGGCGCCGCTTCGGCAGCGACCACCCGTTCCAGCCGTTCATCGTCCTCAACGCCTGTTACGCGGGGCTGCCCGAGGGCAGTGCGGACGCCAGGTTCCTGAGCCGGGCGTTCGTCGACGCCGGGGCGCGTGGCGTCCTGGGCCCGCAGATCGAGATACCCCAGGTCTTCGCAGCCGAGTACGCGCTGCAGTTCCTCACCCGCTATCTGCACGGCTCCCGGACCGCGGGCAGTATCGCCTTGACCGTGGCCCGGTACTTCGCCGACGAGCTGCACAATCCGCTCGGTCTGGCCTACGCCCTTCACCACGGAATGGACACACGGCTGGAGCGCACCCCCTCGCCCAGCTCCGACAACGATCGGGAGGTGTCCGTGTGAGCTCTGTCGACGCGCCGGTGCGCACGATCGATCTGGGATCGGACGGCTGGCTGCTGGAGGAGACGGTCCGCGGTCTCCGCCCAGTGCCCGCCGACCGTCTGGCCGACCACTTCGCCGAGGAGTTGTCCCCGCCCTCTTGGGCGACGGACCTCCTGGTCTACGTCCACGGATGGCAGACCAGACCCGACGACGCCCTCGTCACGGTCCGCCGCTTGCTCGCCCTCGCCGCGGCCCAGTACGAGCGACACCAGGCCGCGTACCGGCCGCTACAGCCCTGGCATCCGTGGACCGTCCTGGTCCGCTGGCCCTCTCGCTCCCTGCCCTCGCCCGGTGGCTACCGGCGCATCCGCGACCGTGCTCACGCCATGAGCACGCAGGGCCACGCCGCTCACGTCATCGGCCGGCTGCTCGGGTACCTGGACGTGCACCGAGGGGATCCGACCGCCCCTCGCGTCCTCGCCAACCGAGACGGCCAGTACCTGCACCTCGTCGGTCATTCCTTTGGCTGCCGTTTCCTCTGCGAGGCCGTCCAGTGGGCCGCCGACGACGAGCCGCTCACACTGGGCTGGAGCACACCCGAGCCGCCGGGCCGGCCCTTCACCGTGGACTCGATGCTGTTGCTGCAGATGGCAGCGCCGCGCGACACCTTCGCGACCGGCTTCCCGGCACTCGCCGAGGCGCCGCTACGCGGCCCGATGGTCGCGACGTACTCCCAGCACGACCGCGCCACCGGCTTCTGGCACCTGCGGGCCGAGAAGCGGGCAGGCGTCGGCCACGGGGGCATCGGCACCGCGCCGGCCCCGGTCTCGGCAGTCCGGATGCTGCCGCCCGCCGAGCCCTATCCCCGGAGCGTGCTCGACCACCGCTTCGTCAGCGTGGACGCGAGCGACGTCTTCGTCCGAGGGCAGGGCCCGGCGGGCGCCCACTCCGACCATCTGCGGCCGGAGACGGCGCACCTCTTGCTGTCACTGGCCGCTCACAGTCGGTGATGACCACTGCTGCCGGGCACCCGCCGGTGGTCAGCCCTTCGCGGAGGGCTTCTTCGCGGCCCCGGTGGCGTTCTCGGCGGGGCCGTCGGACTCGGCCGGCTCCGCCGATGCCCCCTGCTCGGCCTTCGGGTCCGGGACCTGGGTGAAGTCGACCCTGCTCATGTGCCGGTTCATCGACTTCATCAGGGCCCACACCGCCAGGGCCATCGCCGCGAAGACGATGAAGCCGAGGACGCCGGGGGTGACCTTGTCCTCGTCCACCTCCTTGGCGAAGGAGACGAGGTGCGTCATTGCCAGGCTTGCGCTTGCGCTCATGTCAGGCATTGTCGCGGACGCCCGCGAAGAGGTCGTCCTCGGGGAGGGAGGTATCGACGAGGGACTTCGCCAGCTCGTACTCCTCCGTCGGCCAGACCTCCTTCTGGATCTCCATCGGCACGGTGAACCAGCCGCCGTCGGGGTCGATCTGCGTGGCGTGCGCGATCAGTGCCTTGTCGCGGATCTCGTAGAAGTCGGCGCACGGGACGTGCGTGGTGAGCGTGCGCTGCTTCATGCCGAACTCCTCCCAGCGCTTGAGCCACTCCCCGTAGGGGGACTCCAGGCCGCGGTCGAGCATCGCCTGGTGCAGGGCCTCGGTGCGCGGGCGGTTGAAGCCCTGGTTGTAGTAGAGCTTCTGCGGCTGGTAGGCGGGGCCGTACTCGGGCTCCGGGTACTTCTCGGTGTCCGCCGCCCCCTCGAACGCCACCATGGAGATCTTGTGGGTCATGATGTGGTCGGGGTGCGGGTAGCCGCCGTTCTCGTCGTAGGTGGTGATCACCTGGGGACGGAAGGAGCGGATCCTGCGGACCAGCTCACCGGCCGCGTGGTCGACGTCCTCCAGGGCGAAGCAGCCCTCCGGCAGCGGCGGCAGCGGGTCGCCCTCGGGCAGGCCCGAGTCGACGAAGCCGAGCCACTCCTGCTTGACCCCGAGGATCTCGCGGGCCTCGTCCATCTCCTTCTTGCGTACCTCGTGGATGTGCTCCTCGATGTACTTGTCGCCCTGCAGCTTCGGGTTGAGGATGGAGCCGCGCTCCCCGCCCGTGCAGGTCACGACCAGCACGTCCACCCCCTCGGACACGTACTTCGCCATGGTCGCCGCGCCCTTGCTCGACTCGTCGTCGGGGTGGGCGTGCACGGCCATCAGTCGCAACTGGTCAGTCAAGACTCAATCCTCAGTAAGTCGGCGCCCTGTGTGCGTCGGCGCAATCAGCGGCTTCTATAGTGACCGAATCGGGGGGCGAATAATTCCGGGACCGGGTCCCGGGGCCCCCTCCGGGACGTCGGTCCCGGCCCTGTCTGGAGGACGATCATGAGTACGGCGAGCACGCGACTGCCCGAGGGCCGCTACGGCCGTTCCTCGGACGAGCGGGCCGACCGCAAGCTCAAGGCCGTCGGCGCCGTCCTCGCGGTGGCCCTGCTGGGGCTCGTGGGCTGGTTCGGCTACCACTACGTCGCCCAGAGCAAGATCAGTGCCGAGGTGATCAGCTTCGAGCCCGGCAAGGAGTCCGTGCAGGTGCACCTGGAGGTCCGCAAGGACGCCGGCACCGACGGCTACTGCACCGTGCGCTCCCAGGCCGAGAACGGCGCCGAGGTCGGCCGGGCCGACTTCCGCTTCGACGGGGACGCCACCCGCATCGACAAGGTCGTCACGCTCCGTACGACCTCCGAGGGGACCACGGCAGAGCTGCTGGGCTGCCACGCCGACTGACGACAACCGGGCGTCACCTGGAATACGTAGCGCCTGACCTGCGTTGACGTGAATCTGGTGGCTTATGTCCTCCCCCTTGGGCCCCTGAATTGTTAGGCTCGTGGTTTCGCCCATCCGTGAAGGAACATTCTTCTGGGTAGGGCGATGCTTTGTATTCCCAGTACCTACGAGGAGCACCTGTGACCCAGACCAGCGAGAACGTCACCTGGCTGACCCAGGAGGCGTACAACAAGCTCAGGGCTGAGCTTGAGTACCTTACTGGTCCCGCGCGGGCGGAGATCTCCGCGAAGATCGCCGCGGCGCGCGAGGAGGGCGACCTGCGTGAGAACGGCGGGTACCACGCGGCCAAGGAGGAGCAGGGCAAGCAGGAACTGCGTGTGCGCCAGCTCACCCAGCTCCTCGAGAACGCCAAGGTCGGCGAAGCGCCCGCGGCGGACGGCGCGGTGGCGCCCGGCATGGTCGTCACGATCGCGTTCGACGGCGACGAGGACGACACGCTGACGTTCCTGCTCGCCTCCCGCGAGTACGCGAGCGCCGACATCGAGACGTACTCGCCGCAGTCCCCGCTGGGCACCGGCGTGATCGGCCACAAGGTCGGCGAGGACGCGGAGTACGAGTTGCCCAACGGCAAGAAGGCCTCGGTGAAGATCCTGAAGGCCGAGCCGTACGAGGGCTGAGCCCCCGACCGAGCCTCGACCTGCCCCCGGCACCGCTGCGGCGCCGGGGGCATCGTCATACCGTCGCGGACCACGCGGCCCGCTGATGCCGAGGCCTTCAGCCGGTCGCCCGGCGGTACTTGCGGACCGCGAGCGTGCGGAACACCAGGATGATCACGACGGACCAGATCAGCGAGGCCCACACGGGGTGCTGCATGGGCCACGCATCGGGCGTCTTGAAGCCCGGCGGGAGGTTGCCGAACAGCTCGCGGCACGCCTGCACGACGGCGCTGAACGGGTTCCACTCCGCGATGTGCCGCAGGAACGACGGCATGAGGTTGGCGTCCACGAACGCGTTCGAGATGAAGGTCAGCGGGAAGAGCCAGATCAGGCCGCCGGAGGTCGCCGCTTCCGGAGTGCGCACGGACAGGCCGATGAGCGCGCCGATCCACGAGAAGGCGTACCCGAACAGCAGGAGCAGGGCGAAGCCGGCGAGGACCTTGCCGAGGTTCTCGTGCGTACGCCAGCCGACGATCACCGCGACGATCGCCAGGACGACGAGGGTGAGCGCCGTCTGCACCAGGTCGGCGATGGTCCGGCCGGTCAGCACCGCGCCCCGCGCCATCGGCAGTGAGCGGAACCGGTCGATGAGGCCCTTGTGCATGTCGTCGGCGATGCCCGCACCCGCGCCCGCGGTGGCGAACGTGACGGTCTGGGCGAAGATGCCGGCCATCAGGAACTCGCGGTAGGCCTGGGTCGAGTTGGACGAGCCGACCTGGATCGAGCCGCCGAACACGTAGGTGAACAGCACCACGAACATGATCGGCTGGATGAGCCCGAAGATGAGCATCTCGGGGATCCGGCCCATACGGATCAAGTTCCTGCGGGCGATGACCGCGGAATCGCTGATGGCGCTCACTGGACGGCCCCCTTGCCGTTCTCCTCGTCCTTGGCCTCGGCCACGTGTCCCGTCAGGGACAGGAAGACGTCGTCGAGGGTCGGCCGGCGCAGGCCGATGTCGTCGATCTCGATGCCTCGGGTGTCCAGCTCGCGGATGACCTCGGCGAGGAGCTTGGCGCCGCCGGTGACGGGCGTGGTGAGCTTGCGCATGTGCTCCTCGACGGTGGTCTCGCCCTTGCCGAAGCCGGCGAGCACCTCGACGGCGGTCCGGATGTGCTCGCGCTCGTGCACCACGACCTCGACGCGCTCGCCGCCGGTGCGGGCCTTGAGCTGGTCGGAGGTGCCCTGGGCGATGACCTTGCCGTGGTCGACGACCGCGATGTCGTGCGCCAGGTGGTCGGCCTCCTCCAGGTACTGGGTGGTCAGCAGCAGGGTCGTACCGCCGGAGACCAGTTGCTTGATGACCTCCCACAGCTGCTGGCGGTTGCGCGGGTCGAGGCCGGTCGTCGGCTCGTCCATGAACATCACGGGCGGCGAGACGACGAGGGCCGCCGCGAGGTCGAGGCGGCGGCGCATGCCGCCCGAGTAGGTCTTGGTGGGGCGGTCGGCGGCGTCCGTCAGGTGGAACTGCTCCAGCAGCTCGGCCGCGCGCTCCTTCGCCGGCTTGGCCTTCATCTGGTAGAGCCGGCCGACCATCTGCAGGTTCTCGCGGCCGGTCAGGTATTCGTCGACGGCCGCGAACTGGCCGGACAGGCCGATGGAGCGGCGGACGGCGTCGGGCTGCTTGAGCACGTCGATGCCCGCGACGACCGCCCGGCCGCTGTCGGGCCGCAGCAGGGTGGTCAGGCAGCGGACGGTCGTCGTCTTGCCCGCGCCGTTCGGCCCGAGCAGGCCGAGGACCGTGCCCTCGGGCACGTCGAGGTCGACGCCGTCCAAGGCCCTTACGTCACCGAAGGTCTTGACCAGACCTTCGGCATAAATGGCGCCTGGCATAAAAAGTCTCCACGTCTTCGGGGATGGCCGGACAGATGCCCGGTGAGCCTTCTCACAGACACACCATAACGCGATGTATCGCGTCTCTCAACGAGTTTCTCCGCGTGCGGTACGAGCGACGAAGGTGATCTTGGCGGGCTGCCGGACCGCTCGGGAGCCGGGTCAGCCCATGACCGTGTAACCCGCCTCGCGCAGCGCCTGGCCCACCTCGGCGCAGTGCGCCGGGCCCTTCGTCTCCAGGTGCAGCTCGACCTCCGCCTCCGTGAGCCCGAGCCGAGGGTCGGTCCGCACATGGCTCACATCGAGGACGTTAGCGTCGACCACTGACAACACACCCAGAAGTGTGGCGAGAGCACCGGGCCGGTCGGTGAGCCGGAGACGAACGGCCAGGTAACGGCCCTGCGCGGCCATGCCGTGCCGCAGGACCCGCTGCATCAGCACCGGATCGACGTTGCCACCGGACAGCACCGCGACGACCGGGCCCTCGAAAGAGCCGGGCGCGCTCAGCAGCGCCGCGACCGGGCTCGCCCCGGCCGGTTCGACGACCAGCTTGGCCCGCTCCAGGCAGAGCAGCAGCGCCGCGGACAGCTCGTCCTCGCTGACCGTGCGCACCTCGTCGACCAGGTCTCCGACGATCCCGAAGGGCACGTCGCCGGGCCGGCCGACCTTGATGCCGTCGGCCATCGTCGCCGGGTTCTCGACCGTCACCGGCCGCCCCGCCGCCAGCGAGGGCGGATAGGCCGCCGCCCCGGCCGCCTGGACGCCGATGATCTTGAGGTCGGGGCGCAGGGCCTTCACCGACACCGCGATCCCGGCGGCCAGTCCGCCGCCGCCGATGCCGACGACGATCGTGCGCACCTCGGGGCACTGCTCCAGGATCTCCAGGCCCACCGTGCCCTGGCCGGCGATGATGTCGGGGTGGTCGAAGGGGTGGATGAACACCGCGCCCGTCTCGGCCGCGTACTCCTGCGCTGCGGCCAGCGTCTCGTCGACGACCTGGCCGTGCAGTCGCACCTCGGCCCCGTAGTCGCGGGTGGCGCTGACCTTGGGCAGCGGGGCGCCCTTCGGCATGAACACCGTGGAGCGCACGCCGAGCAGCGACGACGCCAGGGCGACGCCCTGCGCGTGGTTCCCGGCGCTCGCGGCGACGACACCGGCGGCGCGCTCCTCGGGCAGCAGACCCGCGATGCGGACGTAGGCGCCGCGCAGCTTGAACGAGCCCGTCCGCTGGAGGTTCTCGCACTTGAGGTGCACCGGCGCGCCGACCAGCTGGGACAGGTGCCTGCTGCTCTCCATCGCGGTCACCCGCGCCACGCCCGAGAGCATCTTCTGGGCGCCGCGCACATCGTCCAGGGTGACGGGGCGCAAGGAGTCAGCCGTGCTGTAGCTCATGACTCCAGCATCGCAGTTCACGGGTGGGAACGGCCGTTGTGACCAACCTCCGAGACCCGCTTTGCGCAGCGCCGGTACGACCTGCCTTCCGGCCGCGTACCCTGTCCCCCAATCAGCCAGCCCTCCACGAAGTGAGCCCCCGGCCATGCCCACAACACCTGAAATGTCGATGGACATGACGACCGTCGGTGACACCGGTCTTCTCGACACGCTGCAGCACGAGGTGGCGCTGTTCGCCCGCCGTGCCGAACAGACCCGGCTCGGCGGGGTCGGGCAGGTGCGCAACTCCATGGACCGCGCCGCGTACCTGCTGCTCAACCGGCTCGACAAAGAAGGCCCGATGGGCGTCAAGGCGCTCGCCGCGAGCATGGGCATCGACTCGTCGACGGTCACCCGGCAGGTGGCTCCGCTCGTCGACACCGGCCTGGTCAAGCGCACCTCGCACCCCGAGGACGGGCGGGCGGTGGTGCTCCAGCTGTCCCCGCGCGGGCAGGCCCGTCTGGAGGAAGTGCGCTCGTCCCGCCGTCAGTTGATGGCCGAACTGACCCACGACTGGGAGCCGGAGGAGCGCGAGGCGTTCTGCTCGCTCCTCACCCGCTTCAACACCGCGCTGTCCTCGCGGATGGCGGCGCAGGGGGTACCGGGTCCGGAGGCGCAGTCGCCGTCCTGACCGCCGTACGACGACGGGGATCGCGGCCGGTACGCCGCGGAGCCCCGACCGCCCTCCGCGCAGACCCACCACGCGCGCGACGCACGCAGGGGCGGACGCCGACACCGCCCGGGCTTCCAGGCACGCGCGGTCCGGCCGTGCGCGGCTCTTGACCTCGGGGCCGCCCCTGGCCTGATATGAGACCGGGTCCCGTCGCGAGCGGCCGGGCCCGCATCCTCGGGGTCGCCCTGAAGGCGGGAGGCGCGGTGCGACAACGGCATGCGTCCCAGGCAGCCCGTCGGGCCCGGGAGTTCGAGGCGTTCGTCGCGGGCGCGGCCGGGCGGCTGCTGCACGCCGCGACCCTGCTCACCGCGGAGGCCCCGGACGACAACCCCCGCGCGCGGCGGCTGCTGACGCTGTCGCTGGCCCACACGTACGCGTGCTGGGACCGGCTGCGCGGCGAGGATCCCTACGACCGCACCCGGCAGTACCTGGCCACCCGTTTCGCGCGGGGCGCGTGGCACCACCACGGCGGCCCCGGCCGCTCCCGCTCCCGCCCCGCCGGTCCGCTGGCCCCGCTCACCCCGCAGGAGCGGCTGATCCTGGTGCTCAGGCTCTACGAGGGTGTCGCCGAGGAGCAGACGGCGGCGCTGCTCGGCCTGTCCCCGGAGCGCGTCCGGGCGATCTGCCACCGGGCGACGACGACCCTGCTGCACCTGCGCCGGGGCCCGTCCACGGCGGTGACGACGGCGAAGGCGGTGCCGTCATGAGCCATTCCGGCGAGGGCCGGGCCCCTGTCGACGCGAGTCTCACCCGCAAGGGCCCTCCCGGCGGGAGACACACCGGCGAGAGCCGTCCCGGCGGAGGGAGGCGGGGATGAGGGGCAACGACCGTGAGGCGGCCGTGCGGCGGCTGCTGGAGCAGGCGCCGCGGGCCGTGCCGCCCGAGATCCACGCGGAGGCGGTGCGCCGCGGCGGCCGCATGCTGCGGCGCAGGACCCTCGCCCGGCGCGCCCTGTGGCTGCTGCTCTTCGCGGCGACCGTGGCGTTCACCGTGTGGGCGCTGACGGCCCGCCCCTGGGTGGAGCCGCCGTCGCACACGACCCCACCCCTCACCGGCTGGTGACCCGGCCGGTCCGGACTAACCGAGCGCCTGCTGCAGGTCCTCCAGCAGGTCGTCGGCGTTCTCGATGCCGACGGACAGGCGCACCAGGTCGGCGGGGACCTCCAGGGCCGAGCCGGCCGCGGAGGCGTGGGTCATGCGGCCCGGGTGCTCGATCAGCGACTCGACACCGCCGAGGGACTCGCCGAGCGTGAACACCTTGGCGCGGTTGCAGACCTCGACGGCCGCCTCCTCGCCGCCCGCGACGCGGAAGGAGATCATGCCGCCGAAGGCCTTCATCTGCTTGGCGGCGACCTCGTGGCCGGGGTGCTCCGGCAGACCCGGGTAGAGCACGCTCGTCACGCGCGCGTGCCGGGTGAGCATGTCGGCGACCTTGGTGGCGTTCTCGCTGTGCCGGTCCATGCGCACCGCGAGGGTCTTGGTGCCGCGCAGCACCAGCCAGGAGTCGAAGGGCCCGGCGACCGCGCCCATCGCGTTCTGGTGGAAGGCCAGCTCCTCGCCGAGGTCGGCGTCGTCGGTGATCAGGGCACCGCCGACGACGTCCGAGTGGCCGCCCATGTACTTCGTCAGCGAGTGCACGACGACGTCCGCGCCGAGCGAGAGCGGCTGCTGGAGGTAGGGCGTGGCGAAGGTGTTGTCGACGACGAGGCGGGCGCCCGCGTCCCGGGCGACCTGGGCGACGGCGGCGATGTCGGTGATGCCGAGCAGCGGGTTGGACGGGGTCTCCACCCACACGACCTTGGTCTTCGGGGTGAGGGCGGCCCGTACGGCGGCCGGGTCGGAGGTGTCGGCGACCGACCACTCCACGCCCCAGCGGGCGACGACCTTGGCGAACAGGCGGAACGTGCCGCCGTAGGCGTCGTTGGGGATGACCACGTGGTCGCCGGGGGTGAGCAGCGTGCGCAGCAGGCAGTCCTCGGCCGCCAGTCCGGACGCGAACGCGAGGCCGCGGCGGCCGCCCTCCAGGGCGGCGAGGTTCTCCTCCAGCGCGGTCCGCGTCGGATTGGCGCTGCGGCTGTACTCGTAGCCGCCGCGCAGGCCGCCGACGCCGTCCTGCTTGTAGGTCGAGACCTGGTAGATGGGCGGGACGACCGCGCCCGTCAGGGGGTCGGCGGTGTTGCCCGCGTGGATCGCGAGCGTCTCGAAGTGCTGACTGATGTGCCTGTCGCTCATGGGCACCGAGGGTAGTGCGCCGACGCGAGGCGTGCCGGATTCCGCGGCCACCCGGGCCCGGACCTGGGTTTTCCACAGGGTGGTGCGGGACGCTCGGCGAGGTTTTCCACAGGTTCGCGGATCAGGTTGGCCAATTGTCGGCGCGGTCTGGTTCGCTTGTCGCATGGAGATTCTCTGGGTCCTGATCGCACTGGTCATGCTGGGCTTCGTGCTGCTCCCCTTCCTGCGGCGCGGGCGCGGTGCGATCGGGCTGGTCTCGCCCGACCACCCGGACGCCGCGGACCCGGCGAACTACGGCTTCGTCCGCGAGGAGGAGCTCGACATCCGCATGCCCGGCCCGGACCAGGACCTGCTGGACGTCCTGGACGTGGTGCAGCGCACGCAGGACTACCGCGCGGCGCAGCAGCTCCTCGCGGGCACGGAGAAGGAGGGCGAGCGGCGCTGGCAGCGCGTGCAGGCCTTCGCGGGTGCGGCCTCGCTGGAGCTCGCGCAGCGCCCCGGCGGGGTGAGCGAGGCGCCGGGCGGGCAGTGGCTGCGGGTGTGGCGCGCCGAGGCGCCCAAGGACGCGGGCGGCGCGGCGGTGCACGCCGAGTTCCTGGTGCAGCAGGCGTGGCGGACGGCGACGCCCGGGACGGACGAGTTCCGGATCATCATGGAGGAGGCGAAGGCGGCGTGCGGCGAGGCGGCGCTGCTGGCCCCCGGCGATCCGATCCCGTACATCGTGGAGCTGTCGGTGGCCCGCGGACTGGGCTACTCCCGGAAGGACTTCGAGCAGCTGTGGCTGAAGATCCTGGACCGCGCCCCGAACCACATGGGGGCACACCTGGCCGCGCTGCACTACTGGTGCGAGAAGTGGCACGGCTCGCGTGAGCTGGCCTACTCGTTCGCGGAGGCCGCGGCGGCCCGGGCCCCGCAGGGCTCGCTGCTGGCGGCGATGCCTCTCTTCGCGGTGTTCGAGCACCTCCCCGAGGTGACGCTGGTCAGCGGCTTCTGGCAGACGGAGGTCGTCACGAAGGCGGTCCACGGCGCGCTGCACGCGGTGCACTCGGCCCGCCCCGACGACCCGATGCTGGCGCACGTGCGGCACATGCTGGTGTTCTTCCTGGTGCGCGGCGAGCGCTGGGCGGAGGCCATGAACCAGCTGGTGCGCGTCGACGGCCATGTGGGCGCCCTGCCCTGGACCCTGTCGGCCGACCCCGCGGCGGAGTTCGCGGTGTACCGGGCGCTGGCGGTGGCGGGCTTCGAGGCGAACGGCGGCAACCCGGCGAGCCTGCCCCACTGAGCGCGGGCCGGGAGCCGGAATTCCCCCCGGTCGCCGCGTGTTGTGCGGGGCGTCGCCCCGGTGCGGGCGGCAGGCCGATTGGAGACGCATGTTCCCGCACAGCCGTACGCCCCAGCTGCCGACCCCCGAGCAGGCGCTGCCCGGCCGCCCGGAGCCGGCGTTCACGGTGCCCGACCGCCACACCGTCCTCGGCAACCCGCTGCTCGGCCCCTACCCGGAGGGTCTGGAGACGGCCGACTTCGGCCTGGGCTGCTTCTGGGGTGCCGAGCGCACGTTCTGGCAGCTGCCGGCCGGTGTGTGGACGACCCTGGTCGGCTACCAGGGCGGCCACACGGAGAACCCCGCGTACGAGGAGGTCTGCTCGGGCCTGACCGGCCACACGGAGGTCGTGCGGGTGGTGTACGACCCGGCGGTGATCTCGTACGAGCGCCTGCTGAAGACGTTCTGGGAGTCCCACGACCCCACGCAGGGCTTCCGCCAGGGCAACGACGTGGGCACGCAGTACCGCTCGGCGATCTACACCCACTCCCCCGAGCAGGAGGCCGCGGCCCGGGCCTCCCGCGAGTCGTACCAGAGGGTCCTCACGTCCTCCGGCTACGGCGGCATCACCACGGAGATCGTCCCGGCCCGGGGCCGCCCCTTCTACCCGGCGGAGGGCTACCACCAGCAGTACCTGGACAAGAACCCGGCCGGTTACTGCGGCATCGGCGGGACGGGCGTCTCCTGTCCGGTCGGCGTGGCCCGGGCCGAGGACTGACGACCGTCAGCCGTGCCGGGGGTCCGGCACAGCCCGAGCACCCGGGGACCCAATAGGGTGCCCCCGTGACTGCGCCGCTGAGTTCCTCCAGATCCCGTGCCGCGCTGCGGATATCCGCGCGTGTGTCAGGTGAGTTGCTGCTCGTGTTGGCCGGGCTGGCCGTGACCCTGTGGTTGCTGGGCCGGATGTGGTCGGTGGTGTGGCCGCTGGTGGTGGGGCTGCTGCTGACCACGCTGACCTGGCCCGTCGCGCGCTTCCTGCGGCGGCGCGGCTGGCCGCCCGCGCTCGCCGCCTCGGTGGTGACCGTGCTGTTCCTGCTGGTCGCCGCAGGTGTGGTGGCGCTGATCGCCGTGCCGGTGGCGTCCCAGTCCGGGGAGCTGTCCGACGGCGTGGTCGAGGGCATCCAGCGGCTGCGCGAGTGGGCCGCCGGTCCGCCGCTGAACATCGGGGACGCCCAGATCGACCGGGCCTTCGACTCCGCGGTCGCCCGTGCCCAGGAGGGCCTCGGCAGCATGGTGGGCGCGGTCGTGACGGGCGTGAGCACGGTGGTCAACGGTGTCGTCACCGCCGTCCTGGCTCTGTTCCTGATGTTCTTCTTCCTCAAGGACGGCCCGCGGTTCCTGCCCTGGCTCGGCCGTCAGCTGCCCGGCCGGCTCGCCACAGACGTCCCGGCCGTGTTCGCGCGCGGCTGGGCCACGCTGGGCGCGTTCGTGCGCTCCCAGGCGGCCGTCGGTCTGCTCGACGCCGTCCTGATCGGGCTGGGCCTGTGGATCCTGGGCGTGCCGCTGGTGCTTCCCCTGGCGGTGCTGACCTTCGTCTCCGCGTTCGTGCCGATCATCGGCGCCCTGTTCGCCGGCTTCGTCGCGGTCCTCATCGCGCTGGTCTCCAACGGCCTGACGGACGCGCTGCTCGTGCTGGCCATCATCGTCGTGGTGCAGCAGCTGGAGGGGAACGTCTTCCAGCCCATGATCCAGAGCCGCGGCCTCGGGCTGCACGCGGCGGTCGTCCTGCTGGCGGTGACGCTCGGCGGCAGTCTGGCCGGCATCGTCGGCAGCCTGCTCGCGGTGCCCGTCGCCGCGCTGATCGCCGTGGTCTGGAACTACGTGCGCGAGCAGCTCGTCGAGACGGCGGACGCACCGGGATCCGACGATCCACCGGACACGGCCGCCGCCGTTCCGTCGTAGGCGGCCCGGCCGTTCCGTCGTGGGCGGCCCGCCGCCTTTCCGTCGTGGGCGGCCCGCCGCCTTTCCGTCGTGGGCAGCCGCCGCCTTTCCGTCGTGGGCGGCCCGCCGCCGTCCCGTCGTAGGCGGCCCGCCGCCGTCCCGTCGTAGGCGGCCCGCCGCCGTCCCGTCGTAGGCGGCCCGCCGCCGTCCCGTCGTAGGCGGCCCGCCGCCGTCCCGTCGTAGGCGGCCGGGCGCGCGAACGGCCCCGCCCGGGTCGCGGGGGCCCTCCTCGACTGCGAGATTGCAGGCGAAAGGAGTGCCGACACATGATCCCTGTCGCCGCGTCGCCCGTGCGCCTTGAGGCGTCCGTCGATTCCCGGCTGTCCCGCTGGATGTGGCTGGTGAAGTGGCTGCTCGCCCTCCCGCACTACGTCGTGCTGGCGTTCCTGTGGATCGCGTTCGTCGTCGTGACCGTGATCGCCTTCTTCGCCATCCTGTTCACGGGCCGGTACCCGCGGTCCCTCTTCGACTTCAGCGTCGGCGTGCTGCGCTGGAACTGGCGGGTCGGCTACTACGCGCACACCGCGCTCGGCACCGACCGGTACCCGCCGTTCACCCTCTCCGACGTGCCCGACTACCCCGCGCACTTCGACGTCGCCTACCCGGAGCGGCTGTCCCGTGGACTGGTCCTGGTGAAGTGGTGGCTGCTGGCGATCCCGCAGTACATCGTCGTCGCGATGTTCGTCGGGGGCGGCTGGGGCTGGGACGGGAGGGACGGCTGGCGCGGTGGCGGGGTGGTGCCCTTCCTCTCGCTCGTCGCGGTGGTGATCCTGCTGTTCACCGCCCGCTACCCGCGGCACCTCTTCGACTTCCTGATCGGCCTCGCCCGCTGGACGGCACGCGTAACGGCCTACGCCGTGCTGCTGACCGACCAGTACCCGCCGTTCCGGCTGGACCTGGGCGGCCGGGAGACCCCGCCCGCGCCCGAGCAGGGATCGCCCCTGACCAAGACCTGAACTCCGCGGCCGCCCGCACCCCCGGCGGAATGCCTTCCTCCCGCCTTACGCTCCTTCGCATGGTTCTCAGACGAGCGTTACAGGCGATCATGATCATGACCCTGGCCCTCGCGGGGGCGGTCCAGGGCACGGCCCACGCCGAGGAGGGCGCGCCGACGGCCGGACGACAGCTGCTGTACTACAACCACGCCTACGGCGTGCTCGACCGCGAGACCGCCGACGCCATCGAGCACTCCTCCTACCTGCGGGAATTCGCCCACTTCCAGGTCCGCACCACGACCGGATCCGGCGGGCAGACCTGGACCGGCCGCTATCTGATGGGCCGCGAGACCTACCTCGAGCTGTTCGGCGTGGGTGACCTGCCCGGCAAGGACGGCACCCTCGGCGCCGCCGGCCTGGGCGTGTCGACCGAGCGCGCCGGTGACCTGCCCACGGTGATCGAGCGGCTGCGGCAGCAGGGCATCGGCGACCCGATCGAGTTCCGGCAGACCCGCGACTTCGGTGACGGCGTGCCCGTGCCGTGGTTCGACGCCGTGTTCACCACCGACCAGTACGACCTGTTCGGCGCCTGGGGCATGGAGTACCGGCCGGAGTACTTCGCCGACCCGCGCGGCAACACCGAGCCCGCCGCACACCCGGGTGACGTGGGCCGGGAGCGCTACCTGCCCGACACCTACCGCGACCGGCTGATGCGGGACGTCACCGGCATCCGGATCGCGGTGACCGCGCGGGACCTGGCCGGCACGGTGCCGCTGCTGGAGGCCGGCGGGTTCGCCGTCCGGTCCCTGCCGGGCGGGGGCGCCGTCGCGAAGGGCGGCGGCACCACCCTCCGCTTCGACGTCGTGCCCCTGGACCAGGTGGGTCTCCGGCAGGTCGAGATGGCGCTGAACCGGCCGGTGTCGTACCGGCACGAGGAGCGGATCGGCCACTCGACCCTCACCGTCGGCCCGGGCGCCCGCGCCGTGTGGACGTTCGAGGACCAGGACCGGCCGAGCCCGGCCGGCTGACGCCAGGCCCCAGGGGGCGGACACTCCCCGGGGGCGCGGACACCCCCCAGGTGGCGCGGAACCCCCTGGCCCTGGGGGTCGGACACCCCCTAACCCAGCCTTTCCTCCAGGAACTGCTCCCAGGTCCCCTTGCCCGTCTCCGCCCCCGCCAGCGTCAGGTTCTCCCCCGCCCGGTACGCCCGCCCCGCCTTCCCGGGGATGCGGACCGGCAGCATGGGACGGCGCCTGCCGCGCAGGCGGAGGTAGGGGCGGGCCAGGGCGGCGAGGTCGTGGACGTGCGGCCCGGCCAGGTCCGGGACCAGGCCGGACGGGCCGCCGAGGGTCAGTTCCACGAGGCGGGCGGCGACCTCGCGGGAGTCGACCGGCTGCAGCCGGAGGCCGCCAGGGACCGGGAACACCGGCAGCTTCGCCATCTTCTCGACCATGGTCAGCGTGAGGTCGTGGAACTGGGCCGCGCGCAGGGTCGTCCACGGGATGCCGGACTCCGCGACGGCCCGCTCCGACTCCAGCTTGGTGCGCATCCAGGCCAGCGGGACCCGGTCCGCGCCGATGACCGAGATGTAGACCAGGTGGCGCACCCCGGCCCCGGACGCGGCGCGGACCAGGGTGCGGGTCGCCTCGGCATCGCCCTTGGGGCCGCCCGCGAGGTGCAGCACGGTCCGCGCGCCCGCCACGGCGGCCGCCACGCCCTCGCCCGTCAGCAGGTCACCGGTGACGTACGTGACGCCGTCCGCGGCCGGGCGCGCGCTCCGGCTGAGGATCCGCACCTCGTGGCCGGACGCCCGCAGCAGCGGCACGACGTGCCCGCCCAGGGTGCCCGTGCCGCCCGTGACCAGAATCGGTGATGTCATGACTGCTCCCCGGCTCGTCGCCTTCTTCTGTCGCCTTCGCCGGTATGACGGGCGGCGACGCGACGATGTGACGGGCCGGGGCAGGCGGGCGGTGCGCGGGGTCAGCCGCCGCTGCCATAGGGCCTGGTGATGATCTCCAGACGGTGGCCGTCGGGGTCGTCGAAGTACGCGCCGCGCCCGCCGTCGTTGTGGTTGATCTCGCCGGGACGGCTGTGGAAGGGGTCCGCCCAGTACGTCAGACCGGCCTCCCGGATGCGGGCGAAGATCTCGTCGAACTCCTCCTCCGAGACCAGGAAGGCGTAGTGCTGCGGCGTGATGGCGCCGGGGCTGTCCATGAAGTCGAGCGTCACGCCGTTGGAGATCTCGACGGGGAGGAACGGTCCGTAGGGCGGGCTCACGTCCAGGCCCAGGATATCGGCGAGGAACCGGGCCGAGGCGCGCTTGTCGTGGGCGACGACGATGGTGTGGTTCAGCTGCACGGTCATGGTGGGCCTCCCCTGACGGACCCCCCTGGGACACTCCCCGTCGTGTACCCCGCTCGTACCCCCTCGTGCACCGGGAAACTCCGGACGCGCCCGAGGGCCCCGGCGCACGGCACGACCCGACGCTGTACCCGACCCGCGGCCTCGGCCCCGACCCGCCGCCGCACCGGACCCCGGCCTCGAAGCCCACCC